>DASZJD010000055.1 GCA_035948415.1 Acidimicrobiia bacterium
ATCCTGGTCACCGGTCTCGGGACCTACTTCGGCAGCAGGGTGGCGCAGGTCCTCGAGGGCGAGCCCGGCGTCGAGCTCGTCGTCGGCGTGGACACCCGCGAGCCCGTCCTCCCGCTGGAGCGCACGGAGTTCGTGCGGGCCGACGGGTCGTTCTCGATCCTCGAGCGCATCGTGAAGGCGACGCGAGTCGACACGGTCCTCCACACCCACCTCGTGGTCGACTCGACGCAGGTGAGCGGCCGGGCCCTCCACGAGGTGAACGTCATCGGGACGATGAACCTCCTGGCCGCCGCCGGCGCCGCCGGCAGCACGGTCCGCAAGGTGGTGGTGAAGGGATCGACGCTCAGCTACGGCTCGAACTACACCGATCCCTACTTCTTCCGGGAGAACACCCCTCGCTCACGCGGACCGCACACCCGCGTCGAGCGATCCCTGCTCGAGGTGTCCGCGGTGGTCGGCGACTTCGCGGAGGACAACCCGCACGTGACGGTGACGAAGCTGCGCTTCGCCAACGTGCTCGGCGAGCACCTCGAGTCGCCGATCGCCCGCATGCTGCGGCTCCCCCTTGTGCCCGAGATCCTCGGTTTCGACCCGCGGGTGCAGTTCGTCCACGAGGACGACGTCACCGGCGCCATCACGTACGCCACCCTCCACGACGTCGCCGGCATCTTCAACGTGGCCGGCGACGGGACGATGCCGTGGAGCGAGGTCTGCGCCGTGGTCGGCAAGCGGCGGGTGGCGATGCCGCCGTTCCTGACCAGCCTCGCCGCCGAGCCACTGCGCCTGGCTCGCCTCGTCGACATCCCGCCCGAGGTGCTGAGCCTCCTGCGCTACGGGCGCGGCGTCGACTCCTCCCGCTACCGCCAGGCCGGCTTCTGCTACGAGTACACGACCGCCGGGGCGGTCGACGCGTTCGCCCGAGGCTTGCGCCTCCAGACCACCGTCGGTCGGCCCGAGTACCACTACCAGCGGGACGTCGAGAGCTTCTTCCGGCACTCGCCGGCGGTGGTGCGCGAGAGCACCTGAGGTGGCGCTGCACGTCGAACGGCGCGACGGCGTCGCCGTCCTGACCCTCGACGACGCCGGCCGCCGCAACGCGCTCAGCGCCTCGATGGTCGACGACATCGTGGCCGCGGTCGACGACGCCGAAGCCGACGCGACGGTCGGGGCCCTCGTCGTGACCGGGGCGCCGCCCGCGTTCTGTTCCGGGGCCGACACCTCCAGCCTGCGCTCGCTCGGTCAGGGAGACGCGGAGCCGGCGTCGGTCCGCTCGATCTACGACGGCTTCCTCCGGGTCCGCGCCTGCGCCCTCCCGACCGTGGCGGCCGTGAACGGCCCGGCGGTCGGGGCCGGGTTCAACCTGGCGCTGTGCTGTGACGTGCGCCTGGCCGGGACGTCGGCCCGGTTCGACTCCCGCTTCACCCGCATCGGCCTCCACCCGGGCGGGGGGCACACGTGGATGCTCGACCGGGCCGTCGGCCCGCAGGCCGCGGCGGCGATGGCGCTGTTCGGCGAGGCCGTGGACGGGCGCCGCGCCTTGGAGCTCGGGCTGGCGTGGGCCTGCCTGCCCGACGCCGAGCTCGTCGACGCCGCCGTCGCGCTCGCCGCCCGGGTGGCCGAGGCGCCCCACGACCTGCTCCGCGCCGTGAAGGCCTCGTTGCGGGAGGCGTCGGGCGAGCTCGACTTCGACGCCGCCGTCGCCACCGAGCTCGAGCGCCAGGCCGAGTCGGCGCGCCGCGGCTGGGTGGCGGAGCGGCTGGCGGCCCGCCGGCGCTGACGCGTCAGCGCCGGGCGAAGAACTCGGCCTCGAGCTCGTCCCGCCGCGCCGACCACTCCTCGGCGGTGATGGCGTAGCGGACGTGGTCCTCCCACGCCCCCCGGATCTGCAGGAAGCGCTGCGACGTGCCCTCGTCGCGCAGGCCGAGCTTCTCGGCGACCCGGCGGCTCTTGACGTTGCGGGGCACGATGGCCGCCTCCACCCGGTGGAGGCCGAGGTCCTCGAAGGCGAACCGCAGCACCACGGCCACGGCCTCGGGCATGTAGCCGCGACCGGCGTGCTCGAGGTCGATCCAGTACCCGACGTTGGCGGACTGGAACGGCCCGCGCTGGACGCTCCCCAGGCTCACCTCGCCCGCGAAGGCGCTGCCCTTCCGGAGGAAGATCCCGAACCCGTAGGCGGCGTCGAAGTGCCGCTGGCGATCCCAGGCGCCACACCGGGCCTTGAAGGCCTCGGGGTCCGTGATCGGGTCCGGCGCGCCGGGCTCGCCGAGCGGCTCCCAGGCCTCGAGCCACTCTCGGCTGCGGATCCGGACCTCGCGCCACGCCTCCCAGTCGCCTCCCTTCAGCGGCCGGAGCGTGACCCGCGCCCCCGTCAGCACCTCGCTGCGGCGCATCGGCGAAGGTTACCGACGCGCCCGCGCGCCCGTGCCAGGCTGACGGGCGTGCCCCCGCCCGCCGACGGCCGCCTGGTGTGGCTCGACCTCGAGATGACCGGTCTCGACGTCACCCGTCACGTCATCGTCGAGGTGGCGGTGCTCGTGACCGACGCCGGCCTGGAGGCGCTCGACGAGGGCCTCGACGTCGTCGTGCACCAGCCGCCGGCCGCGCTTGCGGAGATGAACGACACCGTCCGCGCCATGCACACCCGGTCGGGGCTGCTGGCCGCGATCGAGGCGTCCGAGGTCTCGCTGCCCGAGGCCGGCGAGCAGGCCCTCGCTTACGTGCGCCGTCACATCCCGGAGCCGGGCACCGCGCCCCTGTGCGGCAACTCGATCGGGGTCGACCGGCGCTTCCTGGACCGCCAGCTGCCGGAGCTCGACGCCTACCTCCACTACCGCAGCATCGACGTGTCGTCGCTGAAGGAGCTGAGCCGGCGCTGGTACCCGGACGCGTTCAAGCGCCGACCCTCCAAGCGAGAGACGCATCGCGCCCTCGATGACGTCCACGAATCGATCGCCGAGCTGCGCTACTACCGGGACACGATCCTGCGACCGGTCGAGCCGCCGGCGCCCACTACCTAGACCAGGTCGCGGAGTGCTCCCAGGATCGTGGTCACGTTCCGGTCGCGCGCCGAGTGGCCCATGAGGCCGATCCGCCACGCCCGCCCCGCGAACTCGCCGAGGCCGGCGCCGACCTCGATGCCGTAGGTCTCGAGCAGCTCCTTGCGCAAGGTGACGTCGTCGGCGCCGTTCGGGAGCCAGGCCGACGTGAGCTGCGGGAGCCGACGGCGCTCCTCGGCGAGGAGCGGGAAGCCGATCCGGGGCAGCTCGTGCTGGAGGCGGGCGCCGACGCGGCGATGGCGGGCCCACGTGGCGTCGAGGCCCTCCTCGAGGACGGCACCGAGGGCGGCGTGCAGCGACAGGATCATCGCGACCGGCGCGGTGTGGTGGTACGTGCGCTGGGACCCGGCGACGTAGCGCTCGATGAGCCCGAGGTCGAGGTACCAGGACTGCGGCGGGGTGGCGCGGCGTCGGACCTGCGCCCGGGCACGCTCGGACAGCGTGAGCGGCGCCAGGCCCGGGGCCACGCCGAGGCACTTCTGGGTGGCGGAGTAGCAGGCGTCGATCCCCCAGGCGTCGACCTCGAGCGGGATGCCGCCCAGGCTCGTGACCGCGTCGACGACGAACAGCGTGTCGGTGTCCGCCAGCGCCGCCAGCGGCGCGACCTCGTTCTCGACGCCGGTGGAGGTCTCGGCGTGCACGACGGCCAGCAGCCGCGCCCGCGGGTGCCGGCGCTGGGCGTCGAGGAGCTGCTCGGGATCGAGGGCACGCCCCCACGCGGCGTCGACCCGCACGAGGTCGGCGCCGCAGCGGCGGGCGACCTCGCACATCCGCTCGCCGAACACGCCGTTCACGCCGATGATCACGGTGTCGCCCGGCTCCACCAGGTTGACGAAGCACGCCTCCATGCCCGCCGAGCCCGTCCCGCTCACCGGGAACGTGAGCGCGTGCTCGGTGCGGAACACGGCGCGTAGCCGCGCCATCGTCTCGTCGAGGAGGGCGAGGAACTCGGGGTCGAGATGGCCGAGCATCGGGCGCGTCAGCGCCGCGGTCGCCTCGGGGTAGGGGTTCGAGGGGCCCGGGCCGAGCAGCAGCCGGTCGGTCATCACCACGGCCCGGCATCCTACGGGGGCCCGCTTCCGCCGCCGGCGGTCGGGCGGGCACGTCAGACGGGGGTGGCCAGCCCGTCCCAGTGCTCGAGCAGCATGCCGACGACCGGTCGAGCCGGTGGGCCCGCGGCCAGCCCGCGCGCGATCTCCGCCGCCGCGCGCGCGACTCGGGTGACGTCCGCGTCCGGCAGCAGGATGCCGGCCCGGTCCGCCGCCTCCTGCACCGCGTGCGCGGCGTCGGCGGCGGCACGGGCGGCGCGGCGGGAGCAGCCGGTGCGACGCAGCAGCTTGTCGATCGCGATGGTGGCGCGCCACCAGTCCACCTCGTCGCAGATCTGCTCGGCGCCGATCGACGTGGCGACGCGACGCAGGTCGTCGCCGGTCATCGACTTCAGCGCGGCCGTGAACCGGTCCGGCGATTCGGGTCGCGTGGTTCCGTCCCCCACCGGGGCATTGTCGGACCGCCGCCCCCGAAAGTGGTGGATTTCCGAGCCGTCAGGCCAGGCTGCGGACCAGGCCGTCGAGGATGTCGTCCTCGGAGACGAGCAGCTCGTCGACCCCGAAGGCCCGCAGGACCGTGACCAGCACCACCGCCCCGCCGACGATGGTGTCGACCCGGCCCGGCTCCAGGCCGGGGTTGTGGCGCCGCTCCGCCGCCGGCTCGAGGGCGAGGGTCCGGAACACGTCCTCGGCCGCGTCGCGGGTCAGCCGGAAGTGGTGGATCCGCTCCCGGGAGTACGGGACGCCCTGCTCGACGGCGGCGATGGTCGTGATCGTGCCGGCGAGCCCGACCACGGTCCGGGCCTCGTGGAGGGCCGGGAGGGCGCGCTCGACGTCGGCGAGGTGGTCGCGCACCACCGACACCGCCTGGGAGAGCTCCTCGGGCGCGGGCGGGTCGGAGCGCAGCCACTGCTCGGTGATTCGGACGCAGCCGACGTCGATCGAGATCGCCGCCTCGGGCTCCCGGGCGCCCATCGTGAACTCGGTCGATCCGCCGCCGAGGTCGACCACGAGGTACGGCGGGGGCTCGTCGGTGAGGCCCCCGGTGGCGCCGATGAACGAGAGCCGAGCCTCCTCGTCGCCGCTCAGCAGCTCGGGCTTCACGCCGAGGGCGGCTCGGGCGGCGGCGAAGAAGTCGCCGCGGTTCTCGGCGTCGCGCGCTGCGCTCGTGGCGCTGGCGCGAACCCTCGTCGCGCCCTGCTCGCGGATCGCGTGCCCGTACTCGTCGAGCACCTCGAGGGTGCGCGCCACGGCCTCCGGTGCCAGCCGACGGGAGGCGTCGACCCCCGCGCCGAGGCCCGTGATCCGCATCCGGCGGTCGCGGGGGACGAGGGTCGTGTCAGCACCGTGACGCTCGGCGTCGGCGACGAGCAGCCGGATCGAGTTGGTCCCGATGTCGACGGCGGCGACTCGCGTCACCCCAGCCGCTCCGCCACCCACGCTCCGACGGGGTCGTCGCCGCCGGCGAGGTGCCAGGCGTAATGGGCGTGGAGGCACTTGACGCCGGCGCGCGCGCCGCCCACCCCGCCGTGGGGCCGCGGCCCGTCCCAGTCGGGCGGGATCGCAGCGTCGCGATCGGCCGCGTACGCGGCGTGGGCGCGGGCGAGGTCGGTGGCGTCGACGGCGGCCTCGGCCGCTCGGACCCCGCCCGCGGCCTCGAGCCGGGCCACGCGGCGGCTGAGCGTCGGGTCGAGGAGCCAGTACCGGGTCGGCATCGGCTCGCCGGCGCGGGTGAACGGCCCGTTGCGCAGCACGAGGGGCGTGCCGACGGCGTCGCGCACGACCACCTCGAAGTCGGCGGTCGGCTCGCGCCCGAGGCCGGCCCGCACCGCCTCCAGATCGGCGGCCGTCATCGCCGCAGTCTACGGAGGGGTCGTCGCGCCGCGCCCGGGCCGAGCCGTCGTCGTCGGCGTGGTCGACGGCGGGGCGGGCACGAGCACGTAGGGCGTCTCGCCTGGCCGCACGAGCCCGTACTGCTCGCGCGCGATCCGCTCGACCGCGGCGTCGCTCTGCAGCTGTCGGGACTGGCGGTCGAGACGGGCGGTCGCGCGCTGCAGGTTGGCGAGGTGCCGCTCGGTGGCGTGGATCTGTGAGCGCTGCTGCAGGAAGGTGCGGGTCGGGTACCCGAAGGCGAAGAGCAGGCCGATGAGCATGAGGCCGCCGACCGTCGCGGCGAGCAGGGCGCGGCGGCGGCGCACCCGGGGCGAGGGGCGACCGGTCCCCGACGGTCGCGCTGGCCCCCGGCCCGAGGGCCGGGCCCGTCGACGGGGTGGGGGCGCGGCCGAGCGGCGCCCGCGGCGCGGCTCAGCCACGTTGCTCATGCCCCCGACCGTCCCCGGCCAGCGCGGCGCCGCCGAGGTACGCCGCGATCGGCCCGAGCTCCTCCTCGATGCGCAGCAGCTGGTTGTACTTCGCGACTCGGTCGGTGCGCGCCGGCGCGCCGGTCTTGATCATCCCGCAGTTCGTCGCCACCGCCAGGTCGGCGATCGTGGTGTCCTCGGTCTCCCCGCTGCGGTGCGACATCACCGCCGTGTACCCGCGCCGGGCACCGACGAGCATCGTGTCGAGGGTCTCGGTGAGGGTGCCGATCTGGTTCACCTTCACGAGGATCGAGTTGGCGACCCCACGCTCGATGCCGTAGCGGAGCCGATCGGGGCTGGTGACGAACACGTCATCGCCGACGAGCTGGAGGCGGCCGAGCCGGTCCGTGAGGGCGCGCCAGCCGTCCCAGTCGTCCTCGGCCATGCCGTCCTCGATCGAGACGATCGGGTAGCGGTCGCACAGCCCGGCCAGGTAGTCGACCCACTCCGAGGCGCCGAAGGTCCGACCCTCGCCGGCGAGCTGGTAGCGACCCTCGGCGTAGAGCTCCGTCGCGGCCACGTCGAGCGCGAGGGCGACCTCGGTGCCGGCGCGGTAGCCGGCGGCGTCGATCGCCTCGAGCAGCAGCGCCAGGGCCTGCTCGTTCGAGGCGAGGTCCGGCGCGAATCCGCCCTCGTCGCCGAGCGCGGTGGCGAGGCCCCGCTCGTGGAGCAGGCGTCGGAGCGCGTGGTAGGTCTCGACGCCCCACCGCAGCGCCTCACCGAAGCTGGCCGCGCCGACCGGGGCCAGCATGAACTCCTGGAGGTCGACGTTCGTCTCGGCGTGCGCGCCGCCGTTCAGCACGTTCAGGAGGGGCATCGGCAGCACGTGGGCGTCGACGCCCCCGACGTAGCGGTAGAGCGGGAGCCCCGCCTCCTCCGCGGCGGCGCGTGCCACCGCCAGCGACGCCGCCAGCACCGCGTTGGCGCCGAGGCGAGCCTTGTTCGGCGTGCCGTCCAGGACGGCCAGCTCGTCGTCGACGAGCCGCTGGTCGGCGGCCTCGAGGCCGGTGAGGGTGTCGGCGATCTCGCCGTTCACGTGCCCCACCGCGCCGAGC
The DNA here is from genome assembly GCA_035948415.1 of Acidimicrobiia bacterium. Lineage (NCBI taxonomy): Bacteria > Bacillati > Actinomycetota > Acidimicrobiia > Acidimicrobiia bacterium. Next base: position 7,524 of record DASZJD010000055.1, read on the forward strand.
ACCCCCTTCCCGCCGTAGCGGTCGCCGCCGTCCCGGCGCTCGACCGCCTCGTGGGCGCCGGTGCTCGCCCCGCTCGGGACCTCGGCCCGACCCCGGGCCCCCGACGCCAGCTCGACCTCGGCCTCGACGGTCGGGTTGCCCCGGGAGTCGAGGATCTCGCGACCGACGACCTCGACGATCTCGCTCATGGCCGGCCCCTCGGAGACCCTGTGGCCTGTGTGGTTGGTGTGGCGGGAGCACGAATGTAGTCCTCGCGGCCGCCCCCCGTCCGGACCGGGTCGCCGCTGGGGCCGTCGCCACGCCGCCGTCGGCCCGGGGCCTCCGTACACTCGCCGGCATGACCGAGGTGGTGAGCGGGCAGACGGACGCCGGCGCGGGCTCGGTCGCCGAGATCGGCATCAACCCCTTCGCCCCCGGCTACTTCGAGGACCCCTACGCGCAGTACCGGGCGCTGCGGCGGACGGCGCCGGTCCACCACAGCCCGATGGGGCCCTGGACCATCACCCGCTACGAGGACTGCTCCCGGCTGCTGCGGGATCCCACCCTCTCGGTCGCGGAGCGGAACGCCACCGCCATGCCGCGCAGCGCGGTCCTGGAGGCCGCCGGCTACGAGCGGAGCGAGCGCGGGAGCCGGTCGATCCTGAACCTCGACCCACCCGACCACACCCGGATCCGGCGGCTGGCGCAGCAGGCGTTCACCCCTCGTCGGGTGGAGGCGCTCGTGCCCCGCGTCCAGGCCCTCGTCGACGGGATGCTCGACCGGGTCGAGCCGGACGGCGCGATGGACGTGATCGCCGATCTCGCCTTCCCGCTCCCCTTCGCGGTGATCTCCGAGATGCTCGGCATGCCCGAGCACGACCGGGACGAGCTGCGGGCGTGGTCGCACACGGTCGTGAAGTCGCTTGAGCCCATCGTCGTCCCCGAAGAGCTGGCGGTGATCATCGACGCCGGCGACCACCTCAGCGAGCACATCCAGGCCGCGATCGAGTGGAAGCGCCGCGAGCCGGCCGACGACCTCCTGAGCGCGCTCATCGCGGCCGAGGAGGAAGGGGACCGTCTCTCGCCCGCCGAGCTGCAGGATCAGGTCGCGCTCCTCTACGTCGCCGGCCACGAGACGACGGTGAACCTGATCGGCAACGGCACGCTGGCGCTGCTGCGTCACCCCGACCAGCTGGCGCGACTGCGGGCAGACCCGACGCTGATCGGGAACGCGGTCGAGGAGCTGCTGCGCTACGACAGCCCGGTGCAGTTTTCGCGTCGCATCGCCCTCCAGGACCTCGAGCTCGGGGGTCAGCACATCGAGGCGCACACGTTCGTGATGACGTGCCTCGGCGCCGCCAACCGCGACCCGGAGCACTTCGGGCCCACCGCCGAGCAGCTCGACCTCCAGCGGCGCGAGGCGCCCCACCACATCTCCTTCGGCGGCGGGATCCACCACTGCCTCGGCGCCGTCCTCGCCCGCACCGAGGCCCGCGTCGCCATCGGCACGCTGGTCCGCCGGTGCCCCGGTCTCAGCCTGGCCACGGACGAGCCGCCGTGGAACGGACGCATGATCCTGCGCGGCGTCGACGCGCTCCCCGTCCGGCTCTGACGCGCGCCCGACGGCGCCGTCGCCGATCCCTGAGGCCGTCAGAGGTTGGCCCAGCGGGCGGCGAGCGCCGGCGCGTCGAGCGAGTGGAGGTCAAGCCCGTCGCGGGCGGCGGACCGCTCGAGGGCCTCGAAGCGCTCCCGAAAGCGCGCCGACCACCCGCGCAGCGCCGACTCGGCGTCCACGCCGAGCGCCCGCGCCAGCGCCACGGCACCGGCGAGGAGCTCGCCGAGGGCGACGACGTCGCCACCGGCCCGGATCTGGGCGCACGCGGCCTCGATCCGAGCCAGGGAGTCCGGCGCGTCGCCGGGCTCGAGCCCGACGGCCGCCGCCTTGCGCAGGAGCTTGTGCGCGTAGAGCAGCGAGGGCAGACCGGGCGTGATCCCGGCCACGATCGAGTCGGCCCGCCGCTCCTCCTTCTTGATCTGCTCCCAGTTCCGCATGACCGCGGCGCTCGTGGCTGCGTCCACGTCGCCGAAGACGTGCGGGTGCCGGCGCACGAGCTTGTCGTGGATGGCGCGCTCGACCGCGCCGAGGCCGAAGGCGCCCGCCTCCTCGGCCAGGATGACGTGGAAGATGACCTGGTAGACGAGGTCGCCGAGCTCGTCGAGCAGCCGCTCGTACGCGGCGTCGTCGGCGCGCGCGTCGGTCGGGAGCGTCTCGACGGCGTCGACCACCTCGTAGGCCTCCTCGAGCAGGTAGCGGGTGAGCGAGCGGTGGGTCTGCTCGGCGTCCCACGGGCAGCCGCCCGGGCGGCGGAGGCGGCGGGCGAGCTCGAGCAGCCGCGCCAGCTCGAGGCCGGGGGCCGGATCGGGCAGCCGCGCCGCGACGCTCGTGAGGTGGTCGGGCTGGCGCCGCTGCAGGTCGGCGAGGGGGATCGACTCGACCTGCTCGTCGGGGAGCCCGAGGTGGGCGAGCACGGCGACGGGGGCGCCCGGCTCCATGCGTTCGAGCAGGGCGAGGGCCACGTCGCCGAGCACGAGGCGGTCGTCGACCTGCGCCACGAGCAGCCAGCCGCCGAGGTCGAGGGCGGCGCCGTCGAGGTGGCGCCCGTCGACGACGCGCGCCAGCTCGGTCATGGGGTCGACCCCGAGGCGCGACCAGGCCAGGTCGGCGAACGACAGGCCGGGCACGACCGTGAGCGTCACCGCGCCCTCGCGCTCGGCGTCGCGGAGGAGCGCCACGGTGTGTTCGGCCACGCCGGCGCTGCCGGGCACCGCGTACGCGACCTCCGCGTGCTCGGCGGCGGCCACCAGCTCGTCGACGATGGCGTGGTAGGCGTCGTCGAGGCTCGCGGCCTCGTCGTACCGGCCGTCGAGCGGGCGGAGCGCCAGCCCCTGGGCCGCGAGGTCGGCGACCGCGGGGTGGCGGGCCGTGCGCGCGTACCGGACCGGGGCGCGCTCGAGCGCGGCGCGGGCGGCGGGGAGCAGGAGGTCGGCGCCGCCCGGGCCGAGACCCACGACGACGATGCGACCGGGCATCAGCCGGTCGGCGACGGGGTGGCCGTCCCCGCGGTCGCCGCGGCCGGCGGCACGACTCGACCCTGGCGGCGGTCCCAGCTCCCGTAGCGGGGATCGAGGGTGACGTGGGCGCCCCGGGCCCGGCCGAGGACCTGGTCGAGGGCCACGCTGGCCAGGTCGGCGGTGGACGGCCGGTCGCGCACGAGGATGAGGTGGAAGCCGTACTGGGTCTGGACCGGGCTCGAGACCGAGCCGACGGGCTGGGTCTGGGCCGCCTGCTGGAAGGGGGCGACGAAGCTCTGGCTGTCGAGGCAGCCGAGGTCGCCGCCCTGCGCCGCCGAGGCCCGGTCGGTCGAGCGCTGGCGGGCCAGGGTGGCGAAGTCGGCGCCGGCGGCGAGCTGGGCCTGGATCGCCTGGGCCTCGGCGAGGGTGGCCACGAGGATGTGGGCGACGAAGCGGTGCGACGGGCAGCGCCGCAGCGCGGCGTCCCGCAGCGCCGCCGAGGGGCTGGCGAGGAGGGACCGCTGGAGGACGGCGATGCGGGCGAACCGGGCCCGGATGGCGCTGCGCAGCGACGACGGCAGGGTCCGCACCACCTGCTCGCTGCCGAGCAGCTGGACCGCGAGGCCCTCTCCCTCCTGCCGGTCGGCGGCGGTCACGGCCAGCCGGCGTCGCGCCACCGTCTCGTCGACGAAGACCTGCGCGACGCGCAGCGACAGCCACCCGGCCGCGTAGCCGGAGGTGATGGAGCCGGCGATGGGCGCGAGCGGCGCGCTCCCCGTCTGGCGGATGAGCCGCGCGAAGGCGGCGTTGTCGGCGAGCGCCCGGAGCTCGTCGTCGACGTCGGACTGCGACACGGAGTGTCCGTCGACGGAGAACGCCGGCGCGCCGGTGCCGACCGTGACGTACGCGACGAAGCCACCGACGAGCGCGACGAGGGCGAGCGCGGTGACGAGGGCGGGGAGGCGCTTCACGGCGCCGCGGAGCCTACCGGGACGTCCGTCGCGCGCGGCACCAGCTCCTCGAGCAACGCGGTGAGCGCGCCCGCGACATCGGCCGGCGGCACACGGAGCGGCACGAGCACCTCCTCGGCGCTGGCCTTGGCGCCGGGCACGAGCCGGGCGAGACGGATCTTCTGCGAGTCGCGCAGCGTCAACCCGCGCAGGCGAGCGGCCCCGCCGGTGACGGCGAGGCTGCGGATGCCGAGCCGCACGCACTCGGCCCGCAGTCGCGCCGCGTCGAGGAGCGCGGCCGCCGGTGACGGCGGTGGCCCGTACCGGTCGTCCCACTCGGCGCGGACGTCGTCGACGTCGGTCGGGTCGCGCACGGCCGCGAGTCGCCGGTAGGCCTCCATCCGCACGTCGTCCCGCGCCACGTACTCACGGGGCAGGTAGGCGTCGACGGGCAGGTCGATCGTGACCTCGACCGGCTCCGGGACCGGCTCGCCCTTCAGCTCGCTCACCGCCTCGGTGACGAGCTGGCAGTACAGGTCGAAGCCCACCGCGGCGATGTGCCCGGACTGGTCGGCGCCGAGGAGGTTGCCGGCTCCGCGCAGCTCGAGGTCCCGCATGGCGATGGTGAACCCGGAGCCCAGGTCGGTGAACTCGCCGATCGTCTTCAGCCGCTCGTACGCCTCCTCGGTCAGGGCCCGGTCGCGGGGGTGGAGCAGGTAGGCGTAGGCGCGCTGCCCCCGCCGGCCGACGCGACCCCGGAGCTGGTACAGCTGCGCGAGCCCGAGCCGGTCGGCCCGGTCGACGACAAGGGTGTTGACGGTCGGGATGTCGAGGCCGCTCTCGACGATCGTCGTGCACACGAGCACGTCGTACTCGCGCTCCCAGAAGTCGAGCACGACCCGTTCGAGCCGTCCTTCGTCCATCTGGCCGTGCGCGATCCCGATCCGCGCCTCCGGGACGAGGTCGCGGAGGTGCGCGGCGACGAAGTCGATGTCCTTCACCTGGTTGTGCACGAAGAACACCTGGCCCTCGCGGAGCAGCTCGCGGCGCAGCGCCTCGGCGACCGCGCGCTCGTCGTACTCGCCGACGTAGGTGAGGATGGGCTGGCGGTCCTCGGGCGGCGTGTTCACCATCGACATGTCGCGGATGCCCGTGAGCGACAGCTCGAGGGTGCGGGGGATCGGCGTCGCCGAGAGCGTGAGCACGTCGACGCCGGTGCGCAGCGCCTTGATCTGCTCCTTGTCCTGCACCCCGAACCGCTGCTCCTCGTCGATGACGAGCAGCCCGAGGGCGCGGAACGAGACGTCCTGCGAGAGCAGCCGGTGGGTGCCGATCACGACGTCGACGTCACCGGCGGCGAGGCCGGCGACGACCGCGCGCTGCTCCCGAGCCGACAGGAAGCGCGAGAGGACCTCGACCCGCACCGGGTAGTTGGCGTACCGCTCCCGGAACGTCTGGCCGTGCTGGTTGGCAAGCAGGGTCGTGGGCACCAGCACCGCCACCTGCTTCCCGTCCTGTACGGCCTTGAACGCGGCCCGCACCGCCACCTCCGTCTTGCCGAACCCGACGTCGCCGCACACGAGTCGGTCCATCGGCCGGGGCGCCTCCATGTCTCGCTTGACGTCCTCGATCGCCCGCAGCTGGTCGGGGGTCTCCTCGAACGGGAACGACTCCTCCACCTCGCGCTGCCACGGCGTGTCGGGGCCGAACGCGAAGCCGGGGCTGGCCAGCCGCCGCCGGTACAGGACGACGAGCTCTTGGGCGACCTCGCGCGTGGCGGCCCGCACCCGCGACTTCTGGCGCTCGAAGTCGGCGCCGCCCATCCGGTTCAGGGTCGGCGACTCTCCGCCCGTGTAGCGGCGCACCACGCCGACTTGGTCCGACGGCACGTACAGCCGGTCGGCGCCCCGGTAGGCCAGGAGGAGGTAGTCGCGGGCGACGCCGCCGATCGCCCGCTGCACCATGCCGCCGTATCGAGCCACGCCGTGGACCTGATGCACGACGAAGTCGCCGGGTTCGAGCGCGTCGTAGAGGTCGGCGGAGCGACGGGCGCCCCGTGGGGCCCGGTGCACCCGACGCCGCCCGGTGAGGTCGGCCTCGGCGATCAGCGCCAGGCGCGCGTCGGGGAGCACGACCCCGCGGTCGAGCGGCGCCACGGTGACGCCGACCGCGCCCGGCGCCACGACGTCGCGGCCCGCTTCGACCCCGTCCTCGGCCAGGATCTGGGTCAGGCGGTCGCGGGACCCGCGCCCCTCGGCCGCCAGCACCACCCGGTAGCCGTCGTCGGCGAGGTCCCGTACCCGACGTGCGAGCCCCGCCCGCTCGCCCGCCAGCGGCGCGAACGCGGTGCCGGCGAGGTGCGCGGTCTCGGGCCGGTCGGGGGTGGCGAGCACCGCGGTGGCGCCGGCATCGGTGTGGGCGAGCACGCGCTCGAAGGGCAGCGACAGGCGCGGGAACTCGCCGACTGCGCCCCAGGTCTGGGCGAGGGTGGCGGCCAGCGCGGCCTCCTCGTCGAGCAGCTCGCGAGCCCGGTCGCGCAGCCGCGTCGGCTCGCAGAGCAGCACGAGGGCGTCGTCGTCGAGCAGGTCGGGCAGGAGCCGCTCGTCGGGCGTCAGCCACGGCAGCCACGACTCCATCCCGTCGAAGGTCTGGGCGGCGGCGAGGCGCTCCCACTGCTCGGCGCCCCACGGGGCGGCGCGGACGAGCGTCTCGGCGCGCGCTTGCACCTCGGGCGTGGGCAGGAGCTCGCGCGCGGGGAACACCTGCAACGCGTCGAGCTCGTGGGTCGAGCGCTGGTCGGCGACCGCGAACGCCGACAGCCGGTCGACCTCGTCGCCCCAGAGGTCGATCCGCACCGGGTGGTCCTCGGTCGCGGGGTAGACGTCGACGATCGAGCCCCGCACCGCCACCTCGCCCCGGGCCTCGACCTGGTACTCGCGCCGATAGCCGCGGGCGACGAGCGACGCCAGCAGCTCGTCACGGTCGAGGACCTGCCCGGCCCGCACCTCGATCGGCTCGACGTCCTCCACGTGGGGCCCGAGCCGCTGGACGAGGGCGCGGACCGGGGCGACGACGATCCGAGGCGTCGCCGACACGCCGACGCGGAGCCGCCACAGGACCCGCAGTCGCCGGCCCATGGTCTCGAGGGAGGGCGAGACCCGCTCGAACGGGAGGGTCTCCCAGGCCGGGAACCACTCGACCGCCTCCCCGCCCACGAAGCAGGTCAGGTCGTGGGCGAGCCGCTCGCCTTCAGCGCCGGTCGGGACGGCGACGAGGATGGGGCGTCGGGTCGAGGCGTCCGCCAGCGCGGCCACGAAGAGGGCTCGGCCCGCGGCCGGGACCGCCACCGTGGCGGCGCGCGCGACGGTGGCGCGCACGCTGTCGTCGTCACGGAGCAGCGGCGGCAGTGCAGCGAGGGGGGCGATCGGGTCGGGCACGGGCGCGCGTCGACGCCGGGAACGCGGGCGCGTCCCGGGGTCGCGGCGAGCCTACCGACCGGCGCGCCGCCCCGACCGCGCTCGAGCCGGCGGCGCGACGGCCCGGGGCGACCGGTCCGGCGCCCGCTACGGTGACCCGATCCGTGCCCACCGCTCCGTCCGCCGCGCCTCGGCCGCGCCCGCGGCACGCGTGTCCGCCCAACGGGCGTCCGGACGGGCCCGACGAGCGACCCTGCCTCGCTCGGCGCACGGCGAGTGGCGGGTGCCGGCGGGGCGGCCCGACCCGCTGACCCTGCTCTCGGCGCAGAACCGGACCCGGCTCCCGCAGCTCGTCCCGGTCCGGTGGGCTCGGATGCTGGCGTCGCCCTTCGGGTTCTTGCGCGGCGCGGCGGTGGTGATGGCGCACGACCTCGCCGAGACGCCGACCACCGGGATCACGGTGCAGGCGTGCGGGGACGCCCACGTCGGCAACTTCGGCGTCTTCGCCTCCCCCGAGCGCGACCTGCTGTTCGACGTCACGGACTTCGACGAGACCCTCCCGGGCCCGTGGGAGTGGGACGTCAAGCGGCTCGCGGCCAGCGCCGTCGTGGCCGGCCGCGACGCGGGGATGACCGAGCCGACGTGTCGGGCCGCGGCCGAGACCGGGGTCCGCGCCTACCGGCGGGCGATCCAGCACTTCGCCTCGATGACGGCGCTCGACACCTGGTACGCGCGGGTGGACGTGACCGCGACGGCTCGACTGCGGGCCGGCCACGCCCGCACCGACCTCAGGGCGCTGTTCCGCAAGGCGCGCGGCCGCACGTCGGCGACGGCGCTGCCGGCGCTCGCCGAGCTGTCCGGCGATGGCGACTGGCGCATCGTCGACCACCCGCCGGTCGTGTCCCACGACGGTGTCGGCGAGCACGCCGAGACGCTGCGCCGCCTCTTCGACACCTACCGGCACAGCCTCAGCGACGACCGGCGTCTGCTCCTCGAGCGCTTCGAGCTCCGGGACTTCGCGCTCAAGGCCGTCGGGGTAGGCAGCGTCGGCACCCGCTGCTTCGTGGCGTTGCTCGAGAGCGACGTCGGCGAGCCGCTCTTCCTCCAGGTCAAGGAGGCCTCGCCGTCCGTGCTCGCCGTCGGCGGCGCCGGCCCCGTCTCCGGGGGCGAGGGCCGGCGGGTCGTGGCCGGGCAGCGGATCATGCAGGCCGACAGCGACATCCTCCTCGGGTGGGCCCACGCCGGCGGCGACGACTACTACGTCCGACAGCTGCGCGACGAGAAGGGGTCCGTCAACTTCGCTCGGATGCGCGCCCGCGCCCTACGCGACTACCTGACGCTCTGCGGCTGGACGCTGGCCCGCGCCCACGCCCGCGGCGGGCCGGCGGCGGCGATCGCCGGCTACCTGGGTCGGGCGCGGAACTTCGACCGGGCCGTCCGCCGGTTCGCGGTCGCGTACGCCGACCAGACCGCCCGCGACCACGCCGCCCTCGCCGAGGCCGTCCGCGACGGTCGCATCGAGGTCGCCGGGGTCTGAGGGCCGGTCACGCCCCGGCGGCGCGGCGGCGGTCGCGGCGGCCGGGGCGCGGCGGGTCGTCGTCTCCGGCCAGCGAGCCGCGGTACCGGCGGGCGTCGAGCATGCTCAGCCCGGGCAGGAACCGCAGCTCGAGGAGAAAGAGGACGATGCCGGCGGTGGCGAGGGCGAGGAGCGGGTAACCGGCGCCGGCGACGACGCCGATCGAGGTGGTCGCGAGCACCGCGGCCGCGCTCGTGATCCCGCGCAGGGTGCCGGCGGCCTGGCGGAACACGAGCGCGGCGCCGATGAAGCCGACCCCGGTCACCACGCCGGCGATGGCGTTGCCGGCGCTCTTGCTGACCGCGATGGTCGAGATCGCCGCGGCGGCGGTGCCGATGAGGGCGTAGGTGCGGTCCCCGGCCGGCCCGCGGCGCAGCTCGCGCTCGAAGCCGATCGCGAAGCTGAGCCCGAAGGCCAGGGCCACGCGGCCGATCAGCTCCAGCTCGCTCGGCACGGCGCCATGGTGTCGGAGCCGGCGGCGCCCGTCCGGGACCCTCGCGCGCCCGGCTCAGGGCGCCGGGTCGGCCTGCCCGCTCGTGCCGTTGAACCGGTTCATCGCCGCGGCGACGCCGTCGGTGGCGATGACCTCGACGGCGTCGGCGGCCTGCTCGAGGGTGACGTCGACCTCGGCCCGCTCCCGCTTCGAGAATCGCGAGAGGACGTGGTCGGCACCCCGCTCCTTCGACGACGGCTTGCTGACGCCGATCCGCACGCGCACGAAGCCGTCGCTGTGGAGGTGCTCCTTGATCGAGCGCAGCCCGTTGTGGCCGGCGAGCCCGCCGCCGACCTTCACCCGGAGAGCCGCCGCGGGCAGGTCGAGCTCGTCGTGCACGACGACGAGGGCCTCCGGCTCGACGCCGTAGCGGCGGACGAGCCGGCGCACGGCGTCCCCCGAGTCGTTCATCCACTGCTCGGGGACCGCCAGCGCCACCCGGGCGTCGCCGATGCGCACCTCGTCGGCGCGGGCCCGCTCCTTGCCGGCCCGGAGGCGCCCGCCGTGACGGCGGGCGAGGATCTCGACCACCTCGGCGCCCACGTTGTGGCGGGTGCGCGCGTATTCGGCGCCCGGGTTCCCCAGGCCGACCACGAGGAGGTCGGCGGGCGTCCCGGTGCGCGCCGGCGGTGTCCCCCGCCGCCGCAGCACCGGCTACTCCCCGCCGCCCTCGTCGCTGGCCGCGGGGCCCTCGCCGGCGGCCTCGCCGGCCTCGCCGGCCTCGCCCTCGGCGGCCTCGGCCTCGGCCGCCTCGGCCTCGGCCTCCGCCTCCTCGGCGGCGGTGACACGCGGCGCGACGACCTGCGCGATGAGCGTGTCGGGCTCGATGGTGGGGCGCGCCCCGGCGGGCACCGCGAGGTCGCTGAGCCGCACCTGGTCGCCGATCTCGAGGGCGGACACGTCGGTCTCGATGGAGGCGGGGATGTCCTGCGGGCGGGCCTCGATCGGGAGGCCGAAGACGAGCTGCTCGAGCAGGCCGCCGTTCCGCACGCCCTCCGGCTCGCCGACGAGGTGGACCGGCACCTCGGCGGTCACGGCCACGTCGGTGCGGACCCGGATGAAGTCGACGTGCACGAGGTCGCCTCGGGTCGGATGACGCTGCACCTGCCGGGCCAGGGTCAGCTGGTCGTCGCCGTCGAGTCGCAGCCGGATCAGGGTGTTGGCCCCGTGGGCGAGGATGTGGGTGAGCTCGCGGGAGGGGACCGTCACCGCCACGGTGTCGCTGCCGAGGCCGTAGACGACGGCGGGGACGAGCCCGGCGCGCCGGAGCCGACCGGCGGGCCGGGAGCCGCGCTCGGCTCGGGGCTCGGCGGTGAGGGTGGCTTCCTCGGCCATGGCCGGACTCGCCTTTCGACTTGGGAACCGTCCATTGTGCTCGGCTCGTCGCCGTCGGGCCAAGCGCGCCCGGCGGCGGGCGGCGGGTCAAAGGCGCCAGCGCCGCTCGGCGTGGCGGACCTGCTCGTGGAGACGGTCGGGGATCTGGAACGGGGGGCGGCCGCCCCGGTCCTGGGCCTCGAAGCCGTGCAGGAACGAGGCGGTGAGGTGGCGGGTCAGGTCCGCGACCAGTCGGTGGTGCTGCTCGACGCGGTTGAACAGGTGGAAGGCGCGCCGCAGGGGGCCGAGGAGGAGCGCGGTCCAGCCGCCGCGGCGGATCCCGTTGATGCCGGCGACGGTGTCTCCGCAGTAGTAGCGGATCAGCGAGACCGGGAGGCTGCGCATCCCGGGCAGCCGGATGCTGCGCTGGAGGGCGCCGACGAGGGCCGCAGCGAGGTACGGGGCGTCGAGGCTCGGGCGCTGCTGTCGTCCGCGGATCAGGGCCTCGAGGGCGCGGGCCTCGTCGAGGCCGAGGGGGAGCAGATCGGACCGGATCCCGAGCAGCTCGCCGACGACGCACCACCGGTGCAGGTACGCCTCGGCGTCGGCCCGGTCGCACCCGACGCCTTGGAGCTCGAGCGCGTCGAACACCGCGGTGGTGAAGCTCAAGAGCGTGCCCAGGAGGTCCTCCTGGTTCAAGGGGGTGCCGCCCGGCACGTACCAGCGGCGGGGCGGCCGCGGACCCTTGCCGTAGGCCAGGGCGGCGTCGCGGGTTCGCTCGACGCCCGGGCCGTGGAGGATCAGGTACCGGACCGCGGCGTGCATGAGCCGGACCCGGCGGATGGCCCGGTACCCGTCCGTCCCGACGTCGAGGCCCTCCGGGCTCATCGCGTCGATGATCATCTGCGCCGTCTCGTAGACGCGGCGCACGGGATCGGTGACGAGCTGGGCGGTGAGCGTCAGGACCCGCGCCCCCCGCGCGCCCGCGTAGGCCTCCGGGAGCGAGGCGCAGAAGAGGGTCGAGCCGATCTCGATCCCCTGCAGCTCGAAGAAAGCGGCCGCACGCGCCAGCTGGGCCGGGTCGCGCCACGAGGGCAGGGGTGGCTCCTCGGCGAGGTAGGCGTCGATGACCGACGGCTGTGGCGCCGTGCCGGCACCGGGGTGCCGGCCGATGGCGGCGACGAGGTGCCACGGCGTGACGTCGGGGTGCTGGGCGGCGTGCTGCTCGATGACCGCGTCGGCGGGCCGGTCGCCCTCGATGCTGAGCTGGTCCAGTTGCGCCGCGGTGATCGTCACGCCGGGGCGATCACGCGCTCGCCGGACAGCCAGGCGTGGCCCTCGCCGGCGACGGTGGCGGGCGCGCCGCAGAGGGCACGGGAGGCCTGCATGCCCGACATGACGGTCGCTTCGACGCAGCCGAGGTCGAGGCCGGTGTGGGTCCAATCGCCCGCGAAGACCAGGTTCTCCCACTCGCTGTCCCCGGGGGCGAGGCGGTACTGGAGGCTGCCGGCCGGGCTCAGCACGTAGCGCTCGCTCGGCGCGAAGTTCGCGCGCCAGAACTGGGCCTCGAAGCGGTCCTCGCCGCGCGCGCCGTCGGGCGCGACGAGCAGGCTCCAGTCGAAGCCCGAGCCCCGGTGCGCGTCCGGCCACAGCACGCCGCTCGCGTCCCGGAGGAACTCGATCGCAGCGTCGCGGGCCCGAGCCGTGGTGACCGCCGGCGTGTCACCGGGCCGGTCGGCGAGGACGCCGCAGAAGTAGCCGATGCTGGCGGCCTCGGCGCCCCGGGGCCAGTCCTCGACGGGGAGGAGGTGGCTCATGTCGCAGTAGGTGTCGAGGGGCTCGACGTAGGTGGAGGAGATGTACGGGCCGAGCGACCATCCGAGTGCGGAGAGGGGGACGCGCATCCACACCTGGAAGGACTGGGTCATGACCGTGGCGGCGTGGCGGACCATCGCCGCGAAGCGCGGCCGGCGGGTGTCGGCGAGCAGGTCCGCGCACAGCGGCGGCAGCGCCGCGACCGAGATGGCGAGCACGACGCGGTCGTAGTCGACGCCGTCCTCCAGGCGCCGCGGCTCGGGCGCCGGACCGTCGTCGGTCTCGAAGTCGACACCGGCGGCGGCGAGCGCGGCGCCGTCCTCGAGCTGGTCCCAGCGGGGCTCGGTGGGCCAGCACGGGAGACCGTCGACGTCCACGAGCGGGTCGTACCGCGCGCCGACCGGCCGGGCCTGCCGGACGAGGCTCACGGTGCCGATGCGGGCCCCGTTGGCGGAGGGGCTGAGGCCGGTGACGCGGTGGAAGAGCTCGAAGCGCACGCCGCGCCGGCGCAGCACCTCGTAGAGCGGCGCGACGACCGCGTCGCCCATGCCGGCCATCATCCGCCAGGACAGCGCGCCCTTGTAGCCGAGCAGCTGCCGGACGGTCCACAAGGCCCCGACGCCGGCGGCGAGGTTCGGCGTGGCGGTTTCGCCGTCGAGGAAGGCGAAGCCGCCGCAGTAGCAGGCGCGCACGAACGGGCTCGCCAGCGTCACCTCTTGGGCCCCGTGGTCGCGCAGCCAGGCCCGAAGCTCGATGCCGTTCAGCGGGTCGAAGCCGCGCTCGTGGACGTCGTCCTCGACGATCCCGATCATCAGCGTCGTCGCCAGGTCGAGCTGGGTGAACCACTGCCGCAGGCGGTCGTCGTCGAGGTGGGGGGCGACGGCGTGGCGCCACACCCAAGAGCGGAACCCGTCGAGGAGCAGCAGGAGCGCGTGCCGGTGCGCGGCCTCCCGGGGCAGGTGCGGGTGCGCGATCCGCACCCGGCACAGCTCCCGCGCGATCAACAGCATCACCTCCTCGGCGGCATGGGTCGCGTGCTCGACCGCGACGCCGACCTCGTCGGCGACGCGGCGGGCCCAGTCCGGGAGCGCGGTGTGTCGCTCCTCGACGGCCTCGCGGCGGCGCTCGAGCCACTGGTCCCAGCCGAGCGTCACCGCCCGCATGGCCATCTCCCAGAAGTCGGGGATCGGGGTGCCGTCGCCCGGGACGCGGTCGTTGGGCGGGAACAGCAGCCGGTACGGAACCCACGTGCCCCCGTAGTCGTCCCAGAGGACGCCCTCGCCCCGGGGCTGGAAGGCCTCCTCGACCGTGGCCAGGCGGGCGCCCGGAGGCCGGCCGAGCTCGGCGTAGCAGGCGCGCATGAGGGCGAAGGCGTTCTCGTACTGGCCGAACCACATGTGGAGCCCGTGCTCCTCGATGCGCGACCCCTGCGCCAGGTTCCGGCCGCTCGCGCACTTGCCGCCGAGCCGCCACCCGTGCTGGTAGACGGTCACCGCGTGGCGAGCCCGCAGCTCGGGCGTGCTCGTGAGCTCGAACGCGGTGGCCAGCCCGGCCACCCCGCCGCCGAGGATCGCCACGCGCACCCGCTCCGACGCCGCCACGACCGGCCCCCCCCGACTCGCTCCGCGAATCGTACTCCGGCGTGTTCGCCGGCTGCCGGGGCGCCACGTTGACGCGCGCGCAACGCGAGCGCCGGCCCGCGCGCGACGTCCGCGGCCGCCTGAGCCGGCGAGTGCATGGCGGTGCTCGAGAAGCGCGTGGCGCGCCCGCGGTAGCCTCGGGTCACCCATCCGTTGGGGCGGGCCCATGAGCCACAGCACGACGAACTCGACCGCGGTGCCGCTCGGGACGATCACGTTCCTCTTCACCGACCTCGAGGGCTCGACCCGCCTCTGGGAGCAGCACCCCGACGCCATGCGCGACGCGCTGGCGCGCCACGACGAGATCCTCCGCCAGTCGGTCCTGGCCGCCGGCGGCCACCTGGTGAAGACGACGGGCGACGGCGTGCACGCGGCGTTCCGAACCGCCCGCGACGCGCTCGACGGGGCGCTGCGGGCGCAGCGGTGCCTGCTCGCCGAGCCCTGGGGCGCGACCGGGCCGCTGCGGGTGCGCATGGGGATCCACACCGGGGACGCCGAGTACCGGGACCGCGATTACTACGGGCCGGCGCTGAACCGCGCCGCGCGGCTGATGGCGGCCGCCCACGGCGAGCAGGTCGTGGTGTCGCTGGCGACCGCGGAGCTGGCCGCGGGGACGCTGCCGAAGGCCTGCGCGCTCGTCGACCTCGGCGAGCACGGGCTGCGGGACCTCACCCGCCGCGAGCGCGTCTTCCAGCTCGTCGCGCCCGGGCTGCGGCGCGACTTCCCGCCGCTGCGGATCACGAGCCCCCTGCCGGCCGGAGTCGTGACGTTCCTGCTCGCCGACGCCGGACCGACCGGCGACGGCGACGACGCGCCGAGGGGGAGCGAGGTCGACTACGAGGCGGTGGTGCGGAGCGCGGTCGAGGCGCACGACGGGACGGTCGTGTCGCCTCGCGACGACACCGCCTTCGGCGTGTTCAAGCGGGCTACCGACGCAGCCGCGGCCGCGCTCGACGCGCACGCGGGTGTCGCCGTCCTGCGGCTCGCCCTGCACACCGGCGAGGCCGTGGAGCGCGACGGCGAGTACTACGGGCACGCGGTGAACCGGGCGGTCCGCCTGCGGGCCCTGGCGCTCCCCGGTCAGATCCTCACGAGCCGCGCGACCGCGGACCTGATCGTCGACGAGCTGCCCGATCCGGCCGAGCTCGTCGAGTACGGGGCGCGCACGCTGCGGGACCGGCAGCGGCCCGAGCGCGTCTACCTGCTCCTCGACCGCCGGAGCGCAGGGACGAGGACGGAAGCCGCCGTCGGCCTCGACGCGGCGACGCTCACGACGCCGGACCGGCTCGCCGCCGTCGCCCGCGGGCCCTTCGTGGGCCGAGACGCGGAGCGGGCCCGGCTCGCGGAGCTGCTCGCGCGCGCCGACGCCGGGGAGCCCCAGGTCGTCCTCCTCGGCGGGGAGGCCGGCGTCGGGAAGACCGCCCTCGTCGCCCAGCTCGCCCTCGAGGCCGAGCAGCAGTCGGCCCTCGTCCTGTACGGGCGGTGCGCCGAGGAGGCCGGGGGGCCGTACGAGCCGTGGGTCGAGGCGCTCGACCATCTCGTGGTCGCCGGCGGCGCCGGCATGCTCGACGGGCTGGCGCCCGGCGGGCTCGCCGAGCTGGGCCGGCTCGTGCCCGCCGTCGCCGAGCGCCGGTCGGTGTCCCCGCCGGCCGCCGGCGACCCGGAGACGCAGCGCTACGTCCTCTTCAACGGGGTGACGTCGCTGCTCGTCGCGCTGACCGCGGAGGCCCTCGTGGTCCTCGTCCTCGACGACCTGCACTGGGCCGACCGGCCGACGCTCCAGCTCGTCCAGCACGTGGTGTCGCACGGTCGGGGCCGCCTCCTCATCATCGGCACCTACCGGGACACCGAGGTGATCGAAGGGGCGCCACTCGGCAACGCGCTCGCCAACCTGCGACGAGAGCCGGCGGTGCACCGCCTGACCCTCACCGGGCTCGACCGGGGCGACACGGTCGCGCTGGTCGCCGGCATCGCCGGGCACGACCTCGACGCCACCGACGCCGCCTTCGCCGAGAGCCTCCGCCAGGAGACGCGGGGCAATCCCTTCTTCGCGGTCGAGGTGCTGCGCCACCTGGTCGAGACCGGCGCCCTGAACCCGGACGAGCGGGGACGCTGGCAGACCGGTGACCTCACGACCGCGGCCGGGCTCCCCGACAGCGTGCGGGAGGTCGTGGCGCAGCGCGTCGCTCGCCTCGGCCCCGACGTCGAGGGCATGCTGCGCACCGCGGCGGTGATCGGCGAGCGGTTCGGGCTCGAGACCCTCGCCGGCGCGCTCGACGCCAGCATCGATGACCTGCTCGACCGGCTCGAGATCGCCGAGCGGGCGGCGCTCGTCGTGCCGGCCGGGTACGACGAGTTCACCTTCTCCCACGCCCTGATCGGTCACACCCTCTACCACAGCCTGCGGACGGCGCAGCGGGGCCGGCACCACCGACGCGTCGCCGAGACCCTCGAGGCCGGTGACGAGGCGCCGGCGAGCGAGCTGGCTCGCCATTGGGCCGCGGCGGTGCCGCGAGACCTCGAGCGGGCGGTGCGCTACGCGCGCTCGGCCGGCCAGCAGGCGCTGGCTGCCCTCGCTCCCGACGCCGCGCTGCGGTGGTTCGAGCAGGCGGGCCGCCTGCTCGACGAGCAGCGTGATCCCGACCCGAAGCTGCGGGCGGCGCTCCTCGCGGAGGTCGGCACGGCGCAGCGCCGCACCGGCGACGCGGGCTTCCGCCAGACCCTGCTCGACGCCGCCGAGCGCGCACGCGCCGTCGGCGACCGAGGGACCCTGGTCGCGGCCGCGCTCGCGAACACCCGCGGGTTCGCGCTGGCGCTCTCCGACGTCGACGAGGCCCGGGTCGCCGTCCTCGACGCGGCGCTCGCCGCGGTGGGGGACGACGACAGCCGGGAGCGGGCTCGCCTCCTCGCCGGCCTGGCCCGCGAGTTCGAGTTCGGCGACCCGGCCCGGCGGCGCGCCTACACCGACGAGGCGTTGGCCGTCGCCCGCCGGGTCGGTGATCCTGGCACCCTCGTCGAGGTGCTCACCGCTCGGTGCGGCGCGATCCGACACCCCGACACCGTGCAGGAGCGCGCCGACCTGGCCGCCGAAGCCCGGGCCATCGCGGAAGCGCTCGGCGACCCGGGGGGCGCCTTCTGGGCGATCAGCCGCGCCGCCGACACCGCCATCGAGCGGGCAGACCTCGCCGCCTTCGACGCCTGCCTGGCGGAGAAGGCGCGGCTGGCGGCCGAGATCGGTGACCCCGTGTTCCGCTGGATGGTGAGCTGGCAGGAGAGCTACCGCCAGCTGCTCGCCGGCGACCTCGACGCCGCCGAGCGGGCCGCGCAGGTGGCCCTCACGGTCGGCACCGAGGCGGGTCAGCCCGACGCGCTGACGATCGCCATGACCATGGCCGCCGCCGTCCTCGCGCACCGCGGTCGCTTCCAGGACCTCCTCGACGCCGCCCGCCGCCTGCCGCCCGACGGGCGAACCCACGGCGGCGTGGAGGCGGCCATGGCCCGAGCGCTCTTCGAGACCGGCCGGCGGGCCGAGGCCGCGGCGCTGATCGACGTGGCCGCGGCCGACGGGTTCCCGGTGCCGCGGGACTCGGTGTGGCTGTCCACCATGTTCCTCTGGGCCGGTGTCGTCGGGCGGCTCGGCCCGCCGGCGCCGGCGGCCGTGCTCGAGGACGAGCTGGCGCCGTACGCCGACCTCGTGGCCTGGACCGGCACCACCGTCTTCGGGCCGGTGACCGAGGCGCTCGGCCTGCTCGCCTCGGTCCAAGGCCGCCTCGACGACGCCGACGCCCACTTCGCTCGGGCGCTCGCGACCTCCCGACAGATCGAGGCGCCCTTCCTCGTCGCCGACGTCCTCGCGGAGTGGAGCGCGACGCGCCTGGCCCGGCGGGGCGGCGACGACGAGGCCCAGGCCGGTGCGGCGCTGCGCGAGGCGGTCGAGCTCGCCCGCGCTCGCGGCTACGGCGGCATCGAGCGGCGAGCGCAGGCGCTGCTCGACGACCCGAAGCCCCGGCGCCGCTCCGGGACGACCGGAGCCTGACCCGAGGGCGCGGCCCGACGGCCCCCGGCCCGGGCTCCGGCTCGGCGCGCCGATTCAGACGTTGTCGCCGCGGAAGATCTCGCTGACGCTCGAGTCCTCGAACACGGCGTCGATGGCCTCGGCGATGATCGGCGCCACCGACAGCACGGTGAGCGCGTCCCAGCGCTTCTCCGCCGGCACCGGCACCGTGTTCGTGATCACCACCTCGCGGATCGGCGCGTTCTTGAGCCGGTCGACGGCCGGTCCCGACAGGACGCCGTGGGTGCTGGCGACGATCACCTCGCGGGCGCCGCGGGCGTGGAGGAGATCGGCCGCCGAGGTGATCGTCCCGGCGGTGTCGATCATGTCGTCGACGAGCACGCACGAGCGCCCGGCGACCTCCCCGATCACCTCGAACGCCACGGCCACGTTGTGCGTGCCCTTCGGTCGGCGCTTGTCGATGAAGGCGATCTCGGCCTCGATCCCCCGTTCGACGAACTGGTTCACGAAGCGGTGGGCCAGCTTGCCGCCGCCGGCGTCCGGGGACACGACGGTGACGTCGCGCGGGATGAAGCCGGCGAGGTGCTCGGCGAGGAGGGGGACCGCGGTGAGGTGGTCGACCGGCATGTCGAAGAACCCCTGGATCTGGCCCGTGTGCAGGTCGACGGTGACGACCCGGTCGCAGCCGGCCACGGTCAGCAGGTCGGCGAGGAGCCGGGCCGAGATCGGCTCACGGCCCTCGGCCTTCCGGTCCTGCCGGGCGTAGGCGTAGAACGGGCAGACCGCGGTGATCCGCTTCGCCGAGGCCCGCTTGGCGGCGTCGACCATGATCAGCTGCTCGATGATGCGGTCGTTGATCGGGTCGCAATGGCTCTGGATGATGAAGCAGTCGGTCCCCCGGATGCTCTCGCCGAACCGGCAGTAGAGCTCGCCGTTGGCGAAGCTCGAGAGCACGACGGCTCCGAGGGGGACGTGGAGGCACTCCGAGATCTCGACCGACAGGTCGTCGTTCCCGCGCCCCGCGAACACCATGAGCCGCTTCTTCTGGGCGATCTCGAGCGGGCTCACGCCCCCGGCTCCTCGTCCTCGTCGTCGCCGCGGCGGGCCTCGACCCACCCTTCCTCCACCCGCGCCGGGACGCCCTTGGCCAGCGCACCCGGTGGCACGTCGTGCGACACGATGGCGCCGGCACCGGTGTAGGCGCCGTCCCCCACCTCGACGGGCGCGACGAGCACGGTGTTCGAGCCGATCCGCGCGTCGCGTCCGATCTTCGTCCGGTGCTTCTGGCGACCGTCGTAGTTGGCGGTGATCGTGCCCGCACCGATGTTGGCGCCCGGACCGATCTCGGCGTCGCCGATGTAGGCGAGGTGCGGCACCTTGGCGCCTTCGCCGATGTCGGCGTTCTTCATCTCGACGAACGTGCCGACGTGCGCGTCGGCGGCGATGCGGGTGCCCGGCCGCAAGGACACCCAGGGGCCGATCGTCACGCCGTCCCCGATCTCGGCCTCACGGGCGACGGTGTGCTCGATCGTGACGCCCTCGCCGACGATGGTGTCGACGAGCCGGCAGTTCGGGCCGACGACCGAGCGAGCACCGACCACGGTGCGCCCCTCGAGCGACGTGCCGGGCAGCAGCCGGACCTCGGGCTCGAGCTCCACCGCGGCGTCGACGTAGGTGTGCTCCGGGTCCGTCATCGACACGCCCTCGCTCATCCAGGCCCGGTTGATCCGCTGGCGCAGCACCTTCTCCGCCACCGCCAGCTGGGCGCGGTCGTTCACGCCGAGGATCTCGGTGGCGTCGTCGGCCCGGGCGCCGACCACGAGGTGCCCGGCGGCGCGGAGCACCTCCACCACGTCGGTCAGGTAGTACTCGCCCTGGACGTTCTCGGGATCGAGGCGGCGCAGCGCGGGCGCCAGGAGCCCGCGCCGGAAGCAGTAGATCGACGAGTTCACCTCGGTGATCGCCAGCTCGGCCTCGTTGGCGTCACCCTGCTCGACGATGCGGTCGACGCCCCCGCGGGCGCCGCGCACGATGCGCCCGTACCCGAACGGGTCGTCGAGCTCGGCGGTGAGGACGGTCGCGGCGGCGTCGGTGAGCCGGTGTTCGGTCGCGAGCGTCGCCAGCGTCTCGGCGCGCAGGAGCGGCGTGTCCCCCGTGAGCACGAGCACGTCGTCCTCGCCGTCCAGGTCGAAGCCCGAGCCCGCCAGCCCGACGCTGGCGGCGTCGCCCGTGCCACGCTGGCGGCGCTGCTCGACGAACTCGACCGGGGTCTCGGTCGCCAGCTGCTCCTGGACCGTCTTCGTCACCCGCTCGGCGCCGTGCCCGACCACGACCACGACCCGGGCCAGCGGCAGCTCCACCAGCCGGTCGAGGACGTGGAGGATCATCGGCCGGCCGCACAGCGGGTGGAGCACCTTCGGCGTGGCCGACCGCATGCGGGTCCCCTCGCCGGCGGCGAGGACCACGGCGGCCAGCGGTCGGTAGCCCAGCTCGGTCACCCCCTCCATGGCTGTGATTCAAGCGTGTGACGGCGGGGCTCGGGGGCGAGGTTTCGAACCTCGACTTGGGACTCCAAAGGACCCCGTGCTGCCGTTACACCACCCCCGAACGTCGGGATCTGACGTTAGCGCCGGGTTCCCGCCCGGCCGCGGTGGGTGACGTGTTTCCGGGCCGGGCCCCGGGTAGCGTGCTCCGCTGTCATGGGGTCGCTGATCAAGAAGCGCCGGAAGCGCATGCGCAAGAAGAAGCACAAGAAGCTGCTGAAGAAGACCCGCTGGCAGCGTCGCCAGCAGGGTCGGTAGTAGGCGACTCGGCCGCCCTCCGGGGCGGCCCTGTCGCGTCAGGCCGAGAGGCGGACGCCGTGGGCGACGG
This sequence comes from Acidimicrobiia bacterium, assembly GCA_035948415.1. Lineage (NCBI taxonomy): Bacteria > Bacillati > Actinomycetota > Acidimicrobiia > Acidimicrobiia bacterium. The sequence goes on from DASZJD010000055.1 coordinate 28,665, forward strand.
CCACGGTGCCGGCGACGGGGACCCGCATCCGCCGGCCCACCCGACGGGCCAGGCTCGTCGCGTCGGCGGCCGTGCCGGCGACCGGCAGCACCGCGTAGGCGGACCCGCTGCCGGCAAGGATCGCGGGCCGGCCCGCCGCTTCCTCCAGGTCGGCGCGGAAGGCGGCCAGGCGCGGCTCGACCGTCTCGGCCGCGACCTCGAGGTCGTTGCCGAGGTCGTCGACCAGGTCCGACACGGCCGCCGGTGCCGGCACCCGCCGGGCCGCGACGGGTCCGCCGAGCTCGTCCCACGCCGCGTAGACGTCGGGGGTGGCGACGTGGAGCGGCGGCAGCGCGACCACCACCGGCAGCACCCCGGTCAGGGTCACCGGCTCGAGCTCCTCGCCTCGTCCCCGCATCCACGCCGCGCCGCCGCGCAGGCAGAACGGCACGTCGGAGCCGATCCGGGCCGCCAGCGCGACCAGCTCGGCGTCGTCGACGTCGACCTCGAGCATGCGGCGGACCGCCGCGAGCGCGGCGGCGGCGTCGGCGGAGCCGCCGCCGAGCCCGGTTCCGGCGGGGATGCCCTTCAGGAGCCGCATGCGCACCCCGTGCCCGGAGCGCCCGGCGTGGATGAGCAGGTCCTCGGCGGCGCGGGCGGCGAGGTTGTTCGGCCCGGTGGGGACGTGCTCGACGGCGCCGTCCACCTCGAGGCTGACGCCCCCAGGGTGCGGGACCGCCTCCACCTCGACCTGGTCGTGCGGGTCACCGATCGACACCGCCAGCGCCTCGAGGTTGTGATAGCCGTCGGGGCGCCGATCGTGGACGGCGAGGCTGAGGGTGAGCTTGGCGTGCGCGGTCGCGCGCACGCGCCGGAGCCGACCGCGCTGCGTGAGCTCGTTCACCGAGCCGACTCCACCTCCCGAGTGAGTCGTGCCCATGCGTCGAGGCCGAGCGATTCGGCACGCGCCGCCGGCGCGATCCCCGCGGCGGCGAGGGCCGCCTCGGTGCGCTCGCCGAGCAGCGGGCGCAAGGCCCCCCGCAGCATCTTGCGTCGGTGCGCGAACCCCGCCCGCACCAGCGTGAACATCCGGTCCGGCGAGGGCACCGTGACCGGTGGCGTCCGGAGCCGGTCGAGGCGGACGAGCACCGACTCCACCCGCGGCGGGGGCACGAACACGGTCGGCGGGACGGAGCCGACGATCCGGGCCGCGGCGTAGTAGGCGACCTTCACCGAGACCGCGCCGAAGGCGGGGCGACCGGGCCCGGCGACGAGCCGCTCGCCGACCTCACGCTGCGTCATGACCAGCAGACGGGTGACCATCGGCGCCTCCTCGAGCAAGCGCACGACGATCGGAGTGGCCACGTTGTACGGCAGGTTCGACACGCAGGACCACGGTCCCTCGTCCAAGAGGTCGAGGCCGAACGTTCGCGCGTCGCCGACGCGCACGGTCACGTCGCCGCGTCCGGCGACGGACTCCTCGACGACCGGGACGAGGTGCTGGTCGAGCTCGAGGGCCAGCACGCGCGCGCCCGCGTCGGCGAGCGCGACGGTGAGCGAACCGAGCCCGGGTCCGATCTCGAGCACGCGCGCGCCGGGCTCGAGCTCGGCCAGCCGCACGATGCGTCGCGCCGTGTTCGGATCGGCGAGGAAGTGCTGACCGAGCGCGCGGCTCGGCCGCAGGGCGTGGTCGGCCAGAACGGCGCGGACAGCGGTCGGATTGGATCCCCGCACGGGGCCGACCGTACCCGCTGCGGGCGCAGGCTTACCCGAAGCCAAGCTTGCGGCCGCAGCCCCAGGCGCCGAATCCGTAGCGGGCTCGGATCCGCTCCGCCACGATGATCTGCTGCTCCCGGGTGGCCTGCCCGGCGTCGCCGCCGTACTGCGCGCCGCCGAAGGCGTTCCAGGTCCCGTTGTAGATGCCGAGGCCACCCGAGAACTCGGGCCCCTGCATCGACCAGTTCGCGCCGGTCTCGCAGCGCGCGATCGCCTCCCACCGGGGGTCGGCCCGGGTGCCGAAGTAGTGGATGGGAGGCTGGGCCATCACGACCGGCACCTGCGAGACCGGGATCTGGCCCACCGCGTTGCCGTTGGCCATCGTGACCTCGTACGTGATCCGCAGCTGCCCGGTGACGGCGGCGACGTCGCGGCTCTGCCCGACGTCGAGGTTCGGGTCGGGCAGGATCTGCTGCGGCAGGTTGTAGTTCACGATCTGGAACGTGGTGTCCTGGGTCTGGCGGATGACGTTCACGAACGGGCTGTCGACCGGGATCACGGTGGCGACGGCCGGGGTCGTGTAGTCCTGCGGGCCGAGGATCACCTTGTAGTAGTCGAGCAGCTCGCGCACGGTGAGGACGGGCAGGTTGTAGTTCACGGCTTGGCCGTCGACGTTCAGGGTCCCGACTCGGCGGGTGCGCAGCTGGATCGTCGCCCCGGCCTGCAGCCGGGCCGGCGCGTTCCGGACCGCGACCGCGGGCGGCAGCTTCAGGCTGGCGACGAAGTCGCTCGCGAGCGAGTACGCCGTGTATCGGACCCGCACGTCGCCGTCGAGGTCGACCGTGACGGGGAAGGCCCGCAGCACCCGGACGGTCATGCCGTCCGCGAGCGGCGTCGTGCCCTTCGGGTCGATGCGGTCGTCGGGGCCGACGCTGACCTTCTGCTCCCGCAGGAAGCCGCCGACGGTGTCCTGCCCGCTCCGCGCCGAGATCACCCGTCCGTCGACGCGCAGGCTGACCTGGTCGCCGTTGTTGAAGACCTTCGGGATCGCGTAGGCGGCCGCCGCCACGGTGACGGCGACGAGCACGGCGGCGAGGGCCCGGCGGGGCGAGACGGGCGCCAGGAGGCGCCGGGCCGCCCGCGGTCTCGCCGGCGGCGCTGACGTCGTGGCCCGGTCGGCGTCGACGAGCTCGGTGATCTCGGGGAGGTCCTCGACCTCCGGGAGCGGAAGCCAGGCGGTCTCGTCGTGCGGCTCGGCCCGGGCCGGGGACGGCGCGACCGGCGTCAGGGCCCGGGCCGGCGGCGCCGCGGCCTCGTCGCCGACGAGGAGCTCCTCGATCGCCGGCAGGTCGTCGAGGTCGGGCAGCGGCAGCCAGGCCGTCTCGTCGTGCGGCTCCGCCCGAGCCGGGGACGGCCCGACCGGGATCTCGTCCGGGCCCTGCTCCTCGTCGGCGGGCCCGACCAGCAGGTCCTCGACCGCGGGGAGCTCCTCGACGTCGGGGACCGGCAGCCAGGCGTCGGCCTCCGGCGCCTCGGCGCGAGCGGGGGAGGGGCGGACGACCTCGGCGACGTGCGCGCTGGACGGGCGCTGCCCGCCGCGGTGTCGGCGCCCCCAGCGGGTGCTGCGATCGGAGTCGCGAATTTGGGAGGCCTCCATCGAGCCGAGCGGCCGCGGCCCACCCCGGGAATCCTCGAGGCGTGCCGGCGACCGTACCGAAGCCGACATCCTCTCGCAACGACCGCCGACCGGGACGAATCGGGCGGATCCCGGCCCTCAGGGCGCCAGCGAGGGGCCGAAGACCGCCTGCGCCCCCGCCCTCGTGGCGGCGGCGACGGTCTCGACGTCGTGGCCGACCGCGGCCGCCAGCCCCCGGCCCACCACCGGGACGTACGCGGGCTCGTTCTCCTCGCCCCGGTGGGGCACGGGGGCGAGGAACGGCGCGTCGGTCTCGACCAGGATCCGGTCGATCGGCGTCCGGGCCGCGGCGGCGCGCACCTCGCCGGCGTTGCCGAAGGTGACGATGCCGCTGAACGAAAGCCAGAGGCCGAGGTCGAGGGCGCGGCGGGCCTCGTCCGGCCCGCCGGTGAAGCAGTGGAGGACGGTCCGCGCCGGTGGGCCCTCGTCGGCGAGCACGCGGAAGGTGTCGTCCCACGCGGCGCGGCTGTGCACAACGAGCGCGAGCCCGAGCGCCTTCGCGAGGCCGATGTGCCGCCGGAAGGCGGCTTCCTGGTCGTCGGCGGGGCTGTGCCGGTAGTGGAAGTCGAGGCCGGTCTCCCCCACCGCGACCACCCCCTCGGCGCCGGCGAGCGCGGCGAGCTCGTCCCATTCGCGGTCGAGGCGGGAGGCGTCGTGGGGGTGCAAGCCGACGGTCGCGACCACGTCGGGGTGACGGGCGGCGACCTCGACCGCAGCCACCGACGAGGCGGCGTCGGTGCCGACGCAGACGACGCCGCCGACGCCCGCCGCCCGGGCCCGGTCGAGGGCCGGGTCCGGGCCGCCCGACAGCGTGGTGAGGTGGGCGTGCGAATCGACCCACCACGCGCCGGCGGCGGGCACCCCGGTCAGGGCTCGAGGCGCGGGAACAGCGGCTCGCCCTTGTCGAGGGTCGTCCCGGCGGGGCCCCGGCCCCAGGCCGCCGCCTCCGGCAGGCGCTCGTCCTCGGGCCGGCCCGGCAGGCCGAGCCGACGCCACAGCTCGGCGCTAGCGCGCGGGATCGCCGGCGAGGCGAGCAGCGCGACGACCCGCAACGCCTCGAGGCAGTCGCCGAGCACCGCCGCGGTCGCGGCCGTGTCCCCCGACCGGTGGAGCCGCCACGGCTCCTCGGCCTCGATGTAGGAGTTCGCGGCGCGGATCAGGTCCCACACCGACGCCAGCCCGGCGGCGTAGTCCAGGCGGTCCATCCCGGCCTGCATCCCGTCGAAGGCGCGCCGCGTCGCGTCCACGAGCGGGCCGTCGGCCCGGGCCGCTGGCGCCACGCCGTCGCAGTAGCTGGCGGTCATGTTCAGCACCCGGTTGGCCAGGTTCCCGAAGTTGTTCGCCAGGTCGGCGTTGTAGCGGGCGACCATGGCCTCGTAGCTGAAGTCGCCGTCGGGCCCGAAGCGCTGGTCGGCGAGGAAGTGGTAGCGGAAGCCGTCGGCGCCGAAGTCGGCGACGAGTTCGGCGGGGGCGATCTGGTTCAGCGCCGTCTTGCTCATCTTCTCGCCGCCGACGAGGAGGAATCCGTGCGCGAACACGCACTGGGGTGGCGTCTCGCCCGCGGCCAGCAGCATCGCGGGCCAGTACACGGCGTGGAACCGCAGGATGTCCTTGCCGACGAGGTGGTGGACGGTGGGCCAGTACCGGTCGAAGCGCGCCCGGTCCTCGCCGTAGCCGACGCCGGTGCAGTAGTTGAGCAGCGCCTCGAACCACACGTAGGTCACGTGCGCCGGGTCCCAGGGCAGCGGGATGCCCCACGACAGCGACGTGCGGCTCATCGAGAAGTCGCGCAGGCCGCCCTTGATGAAGCCGAGCACCTCGTTGCGGCGGCTCTCGGGCTGCACCGCCTCGGGGTGCGCGGTGTAGTGCTCGAGCAGCTGGTCCCCGAAGCGCGAGAGCTGGAAGAAGTAGTTCTCCTCGGTGACCCGCTCGACCGGCCGGGCGTGGACGGGGCACAGGCCGTCGACGAGCTCGTCCTCGGTGTAGTAGGCCTCGCAGGCCACGCAGTAGAGGCCTTCGTAGATCCCGAGCTCGATGAAGCCGTTGTCGTGGATGACCTCGAGGAACTGCTGCACGGCGCGGTAGTGGCGGGGCTCGGTGGTCCGAATGAAGTCGGTGTTCGAGATCTCGAGGAGCCGCCACGCCTCCCGGTACCGCTCGCTGGTCCGGTCCGCCCACTCTCGTGGCGTCACCCCCTGCTCCTCGGCCGCGCGCTGCACCTTCAGCCCGTGCTCGTCGGTCCCGGTGAGGAAGACCACGTCGTCGCCCCAGAGGCGCCGCCACCGGGCGAGGGCGTCGGCGGCCACGGTCGGGTACGCGTGCCCGATGTGGGGGGCATCGTTGACGTAGTAGATCGGCGTCGTCACGTAGAACGGCGTGGCCATCGACCCAGGCTACCGACCGTCTTCGCGCGCTCAGCCCCGATTGGCGCGGGACGCGACGACCGCGTCGTAGGCCCGGCGGCGCGACACGCCGAGCCGCGCCGCGACCTGCGCTGCGGCGTCCTTGGCCGACAGCCCCGAGGCCACCGCCGCCTGGGCCTCGACCGCCAGGTCGGCGTCGGTGGCGGCGACGGGCTCGGCGGCCCCGAGCACGAGCACGTACTCGCCCCGCGGCGGCTGGGCTCGGACGTGCGCGAGGGCCGCGGCGAGGGTGCCTCGGAACACGTCCTCGTGGAGCTTCGTGAGCTCGCGCGCCAGCGCGACGGGCCGGGCGGGCCCGAGGGCGTCGACGAGCTCGGCCAGGGTGTCCGGCACCCGGTGCGGGGACTCGAACAGCACCGTCGTGCGCGGCTCCCGGGCCAGCTCGGCCAGGCGGGCGCGGCGGGCCGGTCCCCGCCGGGGCAGGAAGCCCTCGAAGGCGAAGCGCTCGGTGGGGAGCCCGGAGACGACGAGCGCGGTCACGAGCGCGGTGGGGCCGGGCACGACCTCGACCTCGAGCCCGGCCTCGAGGCAGGTCCGGACCAGGCGCGCGCCGGGGTCCGAGATGCCGGGCATGCCGGCGTCGGTGACCACCGCCACCGTCCTCCCGGCCCGGATGGTCTCCACGAGCTCGGCCGCCCGGGCTCGCTCGTTGTGCGCGTGGACGGCCACAAGCCGCCGGCCCGCCGCCACGCCGGCGTGGGTCAGGAGGGCACGGGTCCGCCGGGTGTCCTCGGCCGCGATGACATCCGAGTCGCGCAGGGCCTCCACCGCGCGGGGGGCCAGGTCGGCGAGGTTCCCGATCGGTGTCCCGACGAGCACGAGCCGCCCGCGGCTCACCGCCACGCCCCCGTGCCGGCAGCCGCGCCCGGGGCCGGCGAGGGCCGGCCGGTCACACGTTGAACCGGATCTCGAGCACGTCGCCGTCCTGGACCACGTAGTCCTTGCCCTCGACGCGCAGCTTGCCGAGCTCCTTCGCCTTGGCCCAGGACCCGATCTCCAGGAGCTGCTCCCAGCCGATCACCTCGGCGCGGATGAAGCCGCGCTGCAGATCGGAGTGGATGACCCCGGCGCACTCGGGCGCGGTGGACCCGGCCCGGAACGTCCACGCCCGCGACTCCTTCTCCCCCGTGGTCAGGAACGTCCGCCGTCCGAGCAGGTGCAGCGCCCGGCGGGCGAGGCGGGGCACGACGCTCTCGGTGACGCCGAGGTCGGCGAGCAGCTCCGCCCGTTCCGGGCCGTCGGCGGCGACCACCTCGGGGTCGCCCTCGAGCTCGACGCAGACCGCGAGGGCGTCCTCGCCGAACCGCGAGGCCAGCCGGTCGCCGTCGTCGAGCTGGCCGACGTCGATGTTCACCACCACCAGCGTCGGCTTGTTCGTCAGCAGGAACACCGGACCGAGGCGGGCCCGGTCCTCAGCGTCGACGTCCGAGCGGTGCACGGGCACCCCGTCGCTGAGGGCGGTCTCGGCCCGCTCGAGCGCGGCCACCTCGGCCGCGAGCGACGGGTCGCCCTTCGCGGCGCGGCGCTGCTTCGCCAGCCGAGCCTCGACGGAGCCGAGGTCGGCGAGGATGAGCTCCTCCTCGAGCGCGGCGGCCTCCCCGCCGGGGTCGTGACCGCCGCTGGCTCGGACCACGAGCAGGATGGCGTCGCAGTCGCGCAGCGACCCGAGCAGGCGGCTGCCGAGGCCCTTCCCCGCCTCGACCGAGAGGGCCGGCAGCATCGCCACCTGGAAGGAGGCGCGGACGACCTGCTTCGACCTCGACATCTCGGCGAGCCGGTCGAGGCGTTCGTCGGGGATCGTGACGACGCCGAGCACCCGTTCGGCGGCGCTGGGGGCGTCGTGGCCGGTCAGCGCGGCGAACACGCCGTCGTGACCCGAGTCGGGCAGCCCGACCAGGCCGAGGTGCTCCACCCGGTCGAGGCTATCGGCGGGTCGGTGCAGACTCTTGGGCGTCGCCGCGAAGGAGGGGACCATGGCTGACCTGGCAGCGCTCGTCGACCGGCTGGCGATCGAGGAGGTGCTCACCCGCTACGCGTGGGCGCTCGATTCGAAGAGCTTCGACGGGCTCGACGAGGTGTTCACGGCGGACGCGCACATCGACTACACGAGCTCGGGCGGCGTTGCCGGGCCCTTCCCGGAGGTGAAGGCCTGGCTGGCCCGGGTGCTCCCGCACTTCCCGGCGTACCAGCACCTGGTGACGAACCACCAGATCACCGTCGACGGCGACCGGGCCACGAGCCGAGCCGAGTTCTACAACCCGATGGTCACGGCGAAGCCGGACGGGTCACGCGGCATCTTCTTCGTCGGTGGCGAGTACCACGACCAGCTCGTGCGCACGCCCGGGGGATGGCGGATCAGTGAGCGGATCGAGAAGTCGGTGTGGACCGACGGGGAGTTCCCCGCGGCGCCGCCGACGTGAGGCGCTAGCCGCAGGCGGCGCCGACGGCCAACGAGGCGTCGAGACGGTGGAAGGCGTATCCGGGCACGGCCGGTCCGGCGTGGTTCTGCAGCTCGTGCTTCACGCTGTCGGGCGAGAACGACGACCCACACTGCTCCTTCAGCAGCGCCGCCGCGGCGCTGACGAACGGCGTCGCCATCGACGTGCCGCTGAGCTGGCCGTAGGCGGTGTCCGAGGGCTTGTTGCCCTGGATGCAGCGGTCTGAGAACGCGCAGGTCGACACGACGCCGACACCGGGCGCCGCGATCGCCACGAAGCCGCCGTAGTTCGAGAACGGGGCCAGGTTCCCGGACGAGTCGGTCGCGGCCACGGCGATGACGTCCTTCGCGTAGGCGGCCGGCGAGAAGAGCTCGGTGCTGCCGTCGTTGCCGGCGGCCGCGACCACGACGACACCGTGGTCGTGGGCGTACACGACCGCCTGCTGCATGGTGGTGTCGCACCCCGGCCCGCCGAGGCTCAGGTTGATCACGCTGGCGCCGTTGTCCGCCGCCCACACGATGCCGTTGTAGACCTCGGCGTCGGTCCCGGATCCGTTCGCGTCGAGGACCCGCACGGCCACGAGGTGCGTGTTCGGCGCTCCGCCAAGGCCTCCGAGCGTGTCGTTGTCGGCGGCGATGCCCGCCACGTGCGTGCCGTGGCCGTAGGGGTCGCCCGTCACGGTGCCGCCGGCGACGAAGTCCGGGCCGGCGGTCACGCGCCCGACGAGGCCCTGGTGGTTGAGGTCCACGCCGGTGTCGACGATGGCGATCGTCGTGCCGCCACCGCTCTCGCCCTGGCTCCACGCGTTCGAGAAGTCCGCGCCCGGCTGGCTCCCGAGGCCCCACTGCTGGGGCGGCGAGTTGGTGTAGAGCGGGTAGTTCGGGGCCGTCGGCGTGAACGGAGGGTCGGTCTGCGCGTGGACGACCCGGTTCGGCTCGACCGTGAGCACGGTCCCGGTGTTCTGGAGCTGGGCCACCTTCGCGCTCTTGTCCGCCTCCGAGGTGGCGATGAAGGTGGTCGCGTGCGGGGCGGACGACGCCCCGGTCTTGACGACCGCGACGTAGTCGACCGGGTGCGCGGGTGTCGGCGTGACGCTGCTGCCGTCACAGCTCGACGGGGGCGGCGGGGGCGGGGGGCCGCACGCCGCCACGAACGCCCCGACGATCGCCACGACCGACGAGAACACCACCGCCCGACGGACGCGCAGCCTCATCCCAGCCTGTCCTCCAGGTCATCGCAGCCCGGGCCGCGGACCCAACCCCTCATCGTCGCTCGCGACGACCGGGCAGAAAGGGTAGTCCGAGCCTCGGCCGCCCCCGACTACCCTCCCAGCGTGCCCAAGAAGTCCAAGAAGCGCCGGCTGCGGGCCCGCCGCAGCAAGGCGAACCACGGCAGCCGGCCGAACGCCGGACGGCGCTGAGTCACCCTCGGGACGCCACGAGCCTCGTCAGGCGGTGATCGGCGGTGAAGAGCCGCCGTCGCATCCCCAGCGCCACCACGGTCGTGGTCGCGGCCACCGACCCCAGGATCAAGTACATGACCGCGGCCTGGACCCGCACGGCGTTGAACGGGTCCACCCCGGCCAGGATCAACCCCGTCATCGAGCCGGGAAGGGCGATCAGCCCGACGATCTTCGTGGTCTCGATCTGGGGGGTGAGCGCCGTCCGGAGCGCGGAGCGCACGTACGGGCGGGCGGCCTCCTCCGCCGGCTGGCCGAGCGCCAGCCGGGCCTCGACCTCGTCACGCTTGTCACCGAGCTCGTCGACGAGGCGGCGAGCGACGAGGACGGTGGCCGCCATCGAGTTGCCGATCATGAGGCCGGCGAGCGGGACGATGGTCCGCACCGACAGGGTAAAGACCCCGAACCCGAAGAGCACCCCGAGGGTCAGCACCGCCGACGTCGCGAAGGCAGCCAGCGCCAGCCCGAACAACCCGGGCACGCGCGGGGCCCGCCGGGCGACCGTCCCCGACGCCGCCACCACCATCACCGCCACCCATAGCCATGCCCACGACGACGACACGCCGGGCTGCAGCAGGGCCTCCAGCACCAGCCCGATGACGAGCAGCTGGGTGAGGGCGCGGGCCGCCGCCCAGAGGATGCTCGCCTCGAGGCCGAGCTGCCGCCACAGCGACAGGCCGACCGCCACCGCGACCAGCGTCCCCGACAGGCCGAGCCCGGCCCACCCGATGTCGCTCACCGCTCCCCGACCTCCTCGTCGCCGACGGCGACGGCGGCGAGGAACCGTCGCACCTCCGGCGGCGCGTCGGCCTCGAGCCGCGCCGCCGGGCCCGCGTGGGCGACCCGGCCCGCGACGAGGATCAGGACGTGGTCCGCCAGCCGCCGCAGCTGCTCGAGGTCGTGGGTGACCCACAGCACCCGCACCCCCCGGCCGGCGAGCCCCCGGGCGAGGGCCTCGAGCCCGCGCCGGGCCGCCGGGTCGACCGACGAGGTGACCTCGTCCATCAGGACCACGTCGGGGTCGGTGACGAGCGTTCGCGCCAGGCACACCCGTTGCGCCTCGCCGCCGGACAGCTCCGTCGCCGGCCGGGCGCGGAACGACGGATCGAGCCCGACGGCGTCGAGCGCCCGCGCCGCCGCGTCGGGGGTCAGCGTCGGCTCCGCCACCTGCAGGTTCTCGAGCACCGAGCCCGGGAACGGGGTCGGCCGCTGGAACACCATGCCGACCCGACGGCGGAGCCGGAGCGGGTCGAGGGTCGCCACGTCCTCGCCGCGCAGCATCACCCGCCCGGCGGCCGGCACCTCCAGGCGGTTGCAGCACCGCAGCAGCGTCGACTTGCCGGCTCCCGATGGGCCGGCCACGACCGTGACGCCGCCGTCGGGGACCGACCCGGTGGCGGCGTCGAGGCGCCGCCCGTCCGGCCCCTCCACCGTGACGGCCTCGAAGCGGAACAATGGCGTGGCGGTGCACCCGATGCCGGCATTGTCGCATCGGCGCGTCCGGCGCCGACGGGGCGAAGCTACGACGCCCCGCCGGGCCAGCGCCGCGCCCGGGTCGGCGCCGCGGCGATGTCGCGGCGCGCCACGGCCGCCAGGACCAGCCCCGCGAGGAGGATCGGGGTCGAGAGCGACGCGAGCTCGGCGACCTGGTCGCCCGTGCCGTTCACCGCGCCCAGGTTGAAGGCGTGGTAGGCGAAGTGCGGCAGCGAGTACACGAGCCAGGCAACCGAGGCGGCGACCACGAGCGGGCGCGTCATCCACGCCACCGCGCACGCGGTGAGCATCGAGAGGGCGAGGTTCAGCTCCCCGACGTCACGCACCAGGTGTTCGTTGTACGGACCGTCGGCCGCGGTCCACGTGTGACCCAAGCCCGGGAAGTCGAGGAAGAAGGACCGCGGCGCGACCGCCGCCCACACCCCGACGAACAATCCGCTGACCACCAGGACGCCGAGGGCCAGCCGCACGGCCGGTCGGGCGCTCATCGCGTCGCCCCGGTGAGACGCCGCGCCGCCGCGACCGACGCCCATCCCTCCCGGGCGTCGCGGTGTGCGGGCGCCCAACCGGTCGCGCCTCGGAACCGTCCGTTTGACACCCGCTGCGACGCCAGCAGCGCGCTCGCGGCCGATCCGGCGAAGACACGCACGAGGAGCGCGGGTGTCGGTCGCAGTCGCTTCAACCCGAACGCATCGGCGAACGCGTCGAGGTACTCGCGCCGCGTGAGCGGATCGTCGTCCACGACGTTGTACACGCCGCCGGGGGCGTCGAGCGCGGCGACGACCGCGGTCGCGACGTCGTCGCTGTGGATCGAGGACAGGTAGGCGCCCGGCGCGCCGGCCACCGTCGAGGCCCGCCATCGAGCCAGGCGCAGCCCCTCGTCGACTCCGCGGCTCGTCGGCCCGTAGAAGAGCCCGAAACGGAGGACGACGCCGCGGGCTCCGGTGGCGCCGAAGCGGGTCACGAGCTCCTCCCCCTCCAGCGTCGGCGCCAGCAGGCCGACCCGCAGGGGCGGCACCGACTCGTCGATCCACGCGTCGCCGCGGTCGGGGTACACGAAGGACACCGATTCCTTCACGAAGACGCCGACGTCGTGCGCCCGGGCGGCGGCCACCAGGCATCGGGTGGCCTCGGTGCGGAGGCGGTTGTGCGTCGCCCAGGCGCCCCGGCGGGCCGCCCGCGACACGGCGGGGACATTGGTGGCGAGGTGGGCGATGGCGTCGCAGCCGACCGTCGCGTCGCGCACCGCCTCGGCGTCGAAGAGGTCGACGGCCACCGGCTCCGCTCCCGCTCCGCGCACGGCCGCTGCCCTCGACTCGTCCCGAGCGACGGCTCGCACCGCGTGCCCGGCCGCGACGAGCGCCCGCACCGTCGCGGGCCCGACGGTCCCGGTCGCCCCGGTCACGAACACCTTCATGCCAGCACCTCCTGGATCCAGGTCAGACCCTTCGCCATCGCTCGGGGGGGAGCCGTGGCGACCACCAGGTCGACGAGATCGGCGATCGACGTGCCGCGAAGCTCGGCTCGCCAGGCGTCGTCGGCCCGATCCATGACGACGTGGATCGAGCACGGCACCCGGTACTCGCGTCGCGCCACCCGGGCCGGGCCACGCTGGCGGATCTCGGTGCACCGGAACGCCGGCTCGTCGCCAGCGATCGCCTCCACCACGTCGAGCACGCTGATGGCGCTCGCGGCGCGGGCGAGCCGGTAGCCGCCGCGGCGGCCCGGCAGCGCCTCCAGGATCCCCGCGCGCGACAGCGCCTGCAGGTGCTTGGCGAGATACGGGGTGGGCACGGCGTGGTACTCGGCCAGCCGGCCGGCTGGGAGGGCGGCGCCGGGCGGGAGCACGGCGGCGAGCGTCACGCAGTGCAAGCCCCACTCCACGCCCTCGGGCAGCCGCATCATCCCGGATATTAGATATCCGGGTAGCCCTCGGGCGAGCGGGCCGGGGTCAGAGCCGGTCGAGCAGCAGGCTCTGCAGCGAGCGGCCGATGCGGCCCCGCTCGTCGTGGAGGGCGCTCTCGGCGAGGCCGACCCCGTTGGCTTCGGCGTGCGTGCGGGCCTCGAGTGCGACCCACTCGCCGACCGGCCCGCGGTGAAGGTGGATGGTCAGGTCGGGGTTGATGAACAGGTAGCGGCCGCGCTCGAGCGCCGCGCTCACGCCGTTGCCGAAGTCGGCGGCGGCGGCGACCCGCTGCAGGGGGGTCGGCTCCTCGTCGGCCACCACCGGGACCACGAGCCGGAACCAGATCGTCGCCTCCCCGACCTCCGCGAAGGACCCGGCCGCCACGCGGAGCTCCATCGCCTGCCAGAACCCGACCGAGGTGTTCGGGAACTGGATGACGTACGGCGACCCCGAGGCTGGGGGCGGGACCGTGGACGCCTCCGGATCGGGGACCGGCAACGCGAGGCCGGGGTCCACGCGGAGCCGCACCGCGCTGGCGCGGGCCACCTCGACGTCGGCGGCGACGAGGCTCGCCTCGAGCCACTGAACCCTCCGGCCGGGGCGCACGGTGCGGGTCTGCACCGTGAGCGGCGTCAGGGGGACGGGCCGGAGGAACTCGACGGTGAGGCGGGCGACGAAGGGGGCCGGGCCGGGGTCGACACGCTCGATCGCCCGGGCGAGCAGCGCCGCGGGGGGACCGCCGTGTTGGGCATCGGGGGACCACGGCCCACGGGCGAGCTCGCTCGGCACCAAGCGGTCGCCGTCGAGCTCGAACACCGCGTCGCTGCGCATCGCATCGGAGCGTACGGGGTCGTCCCGCGCTCGAGCGCAGCCGCGGCCGCGCCGTCGTCTCTCCCCCGCCTCGTGTGCGCCGGGGCCCGGGTCGGACGAGTGGCACCGAGATGCCCCGTACCAGGAAGTCGGCGAATGCGAGACTGTCGCCGCCGATGCTGTTCCCGACCATCACGTTCGCCATCTTCTTCATCGTCGTGCTGCCGGTGAACTGGCTGCTCATCCAGCGGCCCTACCGCTGGAGCGTGTTCATCCTCGCGGCGTCGTACTTCTTCTACGGCTACTACGACTGGCGGTTCTGCTTCCTGCTCGCCGGCTCCACGCTCGTCAACCAGTTCGTGGCCCTGCGCATCTTCCGCAGCGAGCGCGAGGCGGCACGGCGGGCGTGGCTCGCCGCCGGCGTCGTGGCGAACCTGGGCGGGCTCGCCTACTTCAAGTACTACGACTTCTTCGTCAGCAACGCGACGAACGCGCTGGCCCGGCTCGGGCTCGGGGTCTCGCCCACCATCGTCGCCGTCGCCCTGCCGATCGGGATCTCGTTCTTCACCTTCCAGGCCCTGAGCTACATCGTCGACGTCTACCGCCGGACCTTCGAGCCCCGCACGATGCTCGAGTTCGCCGTCTACCTGTCGTTCTTCCCCCACGTCGTCTCGGGGCCGATCGTGCGGGCCGCTGAGTTCCTGCCCCAGCTGCGACTGCGCCACGACCCACGTCGCGTGGACTCGAGCCGCGCCTTCTTCCTCATCTTCATCGGGCTGTTCAAGAAGGTCGTCATCGCGAACTTCCTCGGGACGAACCTCGTCGACATCGTGTTCGCCAACCCGAAGCAGCACGGCTCGCTCGAGGTGCTCGTCGCCGTCTACGCGTACGCCATCCAGATCTACGCCGACTTCAGCGGCTACACCGACATGGCGATCGGCTTGGCGCTCCTGCTCGGCTTCCGCTTCCCCCAGAACTTCGACCGTCCCTACACGGCGACGTCGCTCCAGGACTTCTGGCGCCGCTGGCACATGACGCTCTCGCGGTGGCTGCGGGACTACCTCTACATCCCGCTCGGCGGCGACCGGAAGGGCCGGTGGCGGACCTACCGCAACATCATGATCACGTTCCTGCTGGGCGGGCTCTGGCACGGGGCCTCGTGGACCTTCGTCGTGTGGGGCGGGATCCACGGCAGCTTCCTCAGCTACGAGCACTGGCAGCGAACCCGCCGCGCCGCCGCCCACCATCACCCGGCGCCGGACCGCTGGCGGGGACGCCTGGGCCGTCGGCTCTTCATCTTCAACGTCGTGTGCCTCGGGTGGGTCTTCTTCCGGGCTGATTCCTTCTCGAACGCAGCTGACGTGCTGACCCAGATCTTCGACCCGGCGCACTGGGGTCAGGCCGCCCCGCTCGTCACCGGCGGCGTGCTCCTCGCCATCGGCGCGGGCCTGCTCGAGCAGTACATTCCGCGTGACCTCCTGGCCCGGGCGATGAGCGCGTTCTCGCGCCTGACGCCGGCGGCTCAAGGCGTGGCGTTGGGAGTCGCGCTCTTGCTCACCAACACCATGGGTCCGCGCGGCGTCGCCCCCTTCATCTACTTCCGGTTCTGAGATGTCCTCGCCCTCCCGCTCCGACGCGCCGACGACGACCCGCTCGGCTGAGCGTGCCTCGGCGTCGAGGTCGGCGCCGTCGCTGGACGACCTCACCGGGGACCGGGGCAGCCCGCCGCGGCGGCCCCTGCCCGCCGGGAAGGTCCTGGCGGTCGGGCTCGTCACGCTGCTCGTCGGGGCGCTGCTGAACGCGCCGGGGATCCGCAAGACCGCGCTCGGCCAGCCGGTGGGGTGGCGCCGAGACCTGGCCACGTTCTTCGCCAACCCGCTCTACGACGTCAGCCACGCCCTGTACCTGGACCGGCTGCGGGTCGACCTCAAGCAGCTGCTCGGCCGGAGCCGCGACGACGCCGTGAACAGCCGCCTGCCGAGCCCGACGACCACCACCCCCACCACCGCCGGCGCGACCCCGACGACGCTGCCTGCTCGCGAGGTGTTCTCGCCGCAGCACCAGGCCCGGCTCTGGGTCGGGGGCGACTCGCTGGCGGAGACGCCCGGGTCGTCGCTCATCACCGGCGCCGGCGCGACCGGCGCCGTCGGCATCCTCGGCCCGGTCGACACCCACATCTCGACGGGGCTGGCCCGGCCGGAGGTGTTCAACTGGCCCGACTACCTGCGCACGACGCTCACGGCGAACCTGCCGGACGCGGTCGTGCTCACCTTCGGCGCCAACGACGACCAGACGCTGACCGGCGCTGGGGGCGGCGAGCAGTTCGGGGGCCCCGACTGGCAGGCCGAGTACGCCCGTCGGGTCGGCGGGCTCATGGACACGATCACCGGCATCACCAGCCATCCGCGGCTCTTCATGGTCGGGATCCCGCCGGTGCGCGACATGGCGCGTTTCACCGGCGACTACACGATCATCAACCGGATCTACGCCGCGCAGGCGGCGGCGCGTCGCGGCCGCGTCTACTACGTCGACACCGTCGCGTCGCTCGGCGCCCCGGGGGGCGGCTACACCGACTTCCTGGCCAACGCCGACGGGACGGTGGTGCAGGTCCGGACCGCGGACGGGATCCACTTCACCCGGGCCGGCGGCGACCGCATCGCGGGGGCGATCCTGGCCGCGATGCGCCAGGCCTTCGACCTCGACTCGTGGCGGACCGGCGGCTCGACGACCACGACCAGCGGGCCCCGGCCCGTGGGCGGGCATCCGCGCCATCCGACCCCGACCACCCGGCTGCCCTGACCGGGCGCCGACGGCGCCGGCCCTCGCCGCTGCCATAGTGAGTGCACGGCGGGCCAACCGGAGGTGGGTGCCCTGGGGACCGAGCCCGAAGCGCACGAGACGGCGATCGGCCGGCGAGTCTTCCTCGGCGTGGCCGCGTTCGCGGCCACGGGCGTCGTCTTCGGCACCCAGATCCAGGGCTGGCTCGAGCGGAACGTCGGCCCGATCCTGACCAAGGACCCGACCGGGCTGCTGGCCCTGCTCCCGGTGGGGCGGTTCCGCATCTACAGCGTGACCTCCGACCTGCCCACGCGCAGCCGCGCCGCCTACCGACTGCACGTGCGCGGCCTCGTCGAGCGCGAGACGACGCTCACCTTCGACGAGCTGCGCTCGATGCCCAAGACTCGCCTGCGGCGCGACTTCCAGTGCGTGACCGGCTGGCGGGTGCCCGACGTTCCGTGGGCGGGCGTCCGGCTGTCCGAGGTGCTCGACCGCGCCGGCGTCAAGCCGGAGGCGCGGGCGGTGCGCTTCGTCTCGTTCGACGGCGCCTACAGCGAGAGCCTGACGCTCGCCCAGGCCCGCCGTCACGACGTCCTGGTCGCGTACGAGCTCGAGGGGGAGGCCCTGTCGAGCGAGCACGGCGGCCCGGCCCGGCTGTACGTGGCGCCGATGTACGGCTACAAGTCGTGCAAGTGGCTGGAGGCCATCGAGCTCACGCGCGGGGTCGAGCCCGGCTACTGGGAGCAGCGGGGGTACGCCGTGGACGGCTGGGTCGGCCGGTCGAACCACCGCGACGATGACGCCACCAGCTGAGCTCGAGCGCTTCGACGCCGTCGAGCGCGTGGCGCACTGGGCCACGGCGTCGCTGTTCGGCGTCCTCATGCTCAGCGGCGCCGCGCTGTACGCCGGGCCGATCTCGACGCTGGTTGGGCAGCGCGAGCTCGTCCGGCTCGTCCACGTCTCCGCCGGGGTCGCGCTGCCGGTGCCGCTGCTCGTGGCCCTCGCCGGTCGGTGGGGCCGTCACCTGCGGCGCGACCTTCGGCAGCTCGGGCGCTTCGACGACGAGGACCGGCGCTGGCTCCGTCGGGCGACACGCGCCGACGCCCGGCTCGCCAAGTTCAACCCGGGTCAGAAGGTGAACGCGGCCTTCCTGGGGTCGGCGATCGTCGTGATGCTCGGCACCGGGATCGTCCTCAAGTGGTTCTCGCTCTTCTCGCTCGACACGCGGACCGGCGCGACGTTCGTCCACGACTGGGTGGCGCTCGGCATCTGGGTCGCCGTCGCCGGCCACGTCGCCCTCGCGCTGCGCGACCCCGACGCGCTGCGCGGGATGGTGCGGGGCCGGGTCTCGGCGCGCTGGGCTCGGTCGATGCGGCCCCGCTGGTTCGAGGCTGAGACGGGCGAGCCGGCGAGCCGCCTCAAGGTGGCGGCGCCGCTCGCGTCGACGCCAACTCCGGGTCCGCGCGCGCCGCGCGCCGGTAGCCTCGATTGATGGCCGTCGACCCCGCCGAGATCCGGCTGCCCGCGGCGCTGATCCCTGGCGACGGGCGCTTCGGCTCGGGTCCGTCGAAGGTGCGCGACGAGGCGGTGGCGCGTCTCGCCGACGCGGCCCACGGGTACCTCGGCACCAGCCACCGCCGCGACGGCGTGCGGAGCGTGGTGCGGCGGGCCCGGGCCGGGCTCGCGGAGCTGTTCGGGCTCCCGGCCGGGTACGAGGTCCTCGTCGGCAACGGCGGCACCTCGGTCTTCTGGGACGCCGCCGCGTTCGGGCTCGTCGAGCGGCGCAGCCAGCACCTGAGCTTCGGCGAGTTCTCGTCCCGCTTCGCCGCCGTCGTCGCGGCCACGCCGTTCCTCGAGACGCCCGAGGTGATCGAGTCCCCGCCGGGCACGCATCCCGAGGGCCGCCCCAGCGCCGACGTCGACGCCTACGCGTTGACCCACAACGAGACGTCCACCGGCGTGATGATGGACGTGAGCCGCCCGGACGGCGGGTTGGTGCTGGTGGACGCCACGTCGGCGGCCGGGGGCCTGCGCGTCGACCCGCGGGCGTTCGACTGCTACTACTTCGCCCCCCAGAAGGCGTTCGCCTCCGAAGGCGGCCTGTGGCTGGCGCTGTGCTCCCCGGCGGCGATCGAGCGGATCGAGCGGATCGCCGCGTCCGGCCGCTGGCAGCCGCCGACCCTCAGCCTGCCCCTGGCGCTCGAGCACTCCCGGCAGGACCAGACCCTGAACACCCCCGCGCTCGCCACCCTGTTCCTGCTCGCCGACACGATCGAGTGGATGCTCGCCCAAGGCGGCCTCGAGTGGGCGGCGTCGCGCTGCGACCAGGCCGCCGAGCTCCTCTACGGCTGGGCCGAGGCCAGCCCGTCCGCCACCCCGTTCGTCGCCAAGCCGGCGGAGCGCAGCCACGTCACCGCCACCATCGACTTCGTCGACGTCGACGCAGCCGCCGTCGCGGCCGCGCTCCGCGCCAACGGGATCCTCGACACGGAGCCGTACCGCAAGCTCGGGCGCAACCAGCTGCGGATCGCGATGTACCCGGCGGTCGAGCTCGAGGACCTGGCCACGCTGACCCGGGCCATCGACCACGTGATCGCCCGCCTCGCGTGAGCGTCACCGTCCCCGACGGGCTCGTCGCGGTCGTGAAGCGCGACTGCCCCACGTGCCGGCTCGTCGCGCCGGTGCTCGCCGACCTCCGGGCGCGGGCGGCGCCGCTCACGGTCTTCTCCCAGGACGACCCGTCGTTCCCCGAGGGCCTCGACGCCGTCGACGACACCGGCCTCGACGTCTCGTTCGCCCTCGACGTCGACACCGTGCCCACCCTCGTGCGGGTGGAGGGCGGCCGCGAGACGGCGCGCCTGGTCGGCTGGAGCCGGGCGGAGTGGGCGCCGTTCACCGGCGTGGCCGACCTGGGTGCCGACCTGCCGCCGCACCGACCGGGCTGCGGCTCCCGGACCCACGATCCGGACCTCGTGGCCGCCCGCGCCGCCGCGGCCGGCGGGGCCCGGCTGACCGCCCGCCGGGTCGAGCTCGGACCGAGCGAGGACGACGCCGAGGCGATGTTCGACCGGGGCTGGACCGACGGGCTGCCGGTCGTCCCCCCGACCCCCGAGCGCGTCGCTCGCATGCTGACCGGCACGACCCGGGACCCGGGTCAGGTTGTTGCCGTCGTCCCGCCCGACCTCGTCGAGTGCACGGTGGAGAAGGTCGCGATCAACGCCGTGCTCGCCGGCTGCCGCCCCGACTACCTGCCCGTCGTCCTCGCCGCGGTCGAGGCCGCCTGCACCGACGAGTTCAACATCCACGGCCTGCTCGCCACGACCTGGTTCTCGGGGCCGCTCGTGATCGTGAACGGCCCCCGGGCCCGAGCCGTGGGGATGAACGCGGGCGTGAACGCGCTCGGCCAGGGCAACCGGGCCAACGGCACGATCGGGCGGGCGCTGCAGCTCGTCGTCCGCAACGTGGGGGGCGGGCGGCCGGGCGAGGTCGACCGGGCCACCCTCGGCCAGCCCGGGAAGTACACGTTCTGCTTCGCCGAGCGGGAGCACGACTCGCCGTGGGAGCCCCTCCACGTCACCCGCGGCCTGCCCGCCTCGTCGTCGGCGGTGACGCTCTTCGCCGCCGAGGGGCCGCGGGGCCTGGTCGACCAGCTGTCTCGCGACGCCGGGTCGCTCGCGAGCAGCTTCGCCGCCTGCCTGCGGGCCACCACGCACCCGAAGATCGCGCTGGCGTTCGACGCCGTCGTCGTGGTGTCGCCCGAGCACGGCCGGGTCTTCCGCGAGGCGGGCTGGTCGAAGGCCCGCCTCCTCGAGGAGCTGGGGAGCCGCCTGCAGCTGCCGGGCGAGGAGCTGGTGCGGGGCGCGGGCGGCATCGCCGAGGGCCTGCCCGAGGCGGTCCGGACCATGACCGTGCCGAAGTTCCGTGACGGCGGGCTGCTGCTCGTCCACGCCGGTGGTGGAGCGGGCCTCTTCTCGGCCATCATCGGGGGCTGGGCCAGCGGCCCGACCGGCAGCGCGCCGGTGACGAGGGAGATCGGCACGTGAACGACGCCCGCGTAGTCCTCGACCCGACCGGCGAGCGGCAGGCGCCGGTGCGCGAGCGCACGCCGCGGCCCCGAACGCTGAGCGGCGCCGCCGTCGGCCTCCTCGACATCTCCAAGGCCCGGGGCGATGTGTTCCTCGACCGCCTGGAGGAGCAGCTGCGCGGTCGCGGCGCCCGGGTGCGGCGCTACGCGAAGCCGACGTTCACGAAGGTGGCTCCGATCGATCTGCGCCGCGAGATCGCTCAGCAGTGCGACGTCGTGATCGAGGCGCTCGCCGACTGAGGTTCGTGCACGTCGTGCAGTGTGCACGACACCGTCAACCTGGAGGCCTTGGGGGTGCCGACCGTGTTCGTGGCCTCGAGCGAGTTCGTCGACGCCGCCGTCGCCCAGGCGCGCGCGCTCGGCGCCGACCCGGCGTCGGTGTTCGTGCCCCACCCGATCCAGGACCGCACCGACGACGAGCTCCGGGCCCTCGCTGACGGCGCGGTGGATGACGTCGTTCGGGCCGTGAGCGGGTAGCGGTGCTGCTGCTCCACGAGGTGCACCGGGTCCGCGGCGCGCGGGAGGACGACTTCGAGGCCGCCTTCCGTGACGGCTGGCGGCCGGAGCTGGCGGCGGGGGACGACGCCCGTCTCCTCTACTTCATGCACCTCGCCCACGGGTCGGGGCGCGCCTACACGGTCGTGACCGTGACGGCGGTGCGCGACGGCGCGGCGTGGGAGCGCCTGGCCCGCTCGGTCCAGGACGGGCCCCTCCGGGCCTGGGCCCGGGACGTGGACCAGCTCCGCCACGGCGTCACGGCCAAGGTGCTGCTCCCGGTGCCGTGGTCGCCGCCGCTCGTCGAGGACCTCGACGCGGTCCCGACCGAGGGCGTCGAGCACCCGCTCACGATCTTCATGGAGGACACCGCCTGGCCCCACGACGGGATGCTGGAGGACTACCTCGAGGCCGCCCGCTCCCACTACGCCCCGAGCATCGCCGAGAGCCGGGCCGGTGGGCGGGCGATCCTGGACCTGCTGGCGGTGTTCCAGACCGCCCTCGGCGCCGGCCGGCGCGCCGAGGTGGTCCTGTGGCAGCGGGTCGTCGACCACGCCCGGCTCCAGCGGCTGCTCGAGACCGAGATTCCACCGGAGTACCGCGGGCCGGGGACCTGGATGCACGACGCGCTGCGGGTCCGCGACGACTGGGAGAGCCGCCTCCTGCGCACGGCGCGGTGGTCGCCGCTCGCCTGAGCGGGCGTCAGCCGAGGACTGCGGCCGCGAACGCCTCGACGGTCGGCTGCCCCTCGCTCGGCCAGCCCGCGACGAGGTAGCCGAACCCGACCTCCTGCCACCGGTCGATGGTGCGGCGCGCGTCGTCGACGCCGCCGTCGAGGGAGAGCGAGCCGGCGCGCAGGATCGCGGCCGGGTCGCGGCCGGCCGCCGCCGCCAGCTCGCTCAGGCGCTCCGACCGCTCGGCCAGGTGGTCCGGGGGCCCGAACGAGTGCCAGACGTCGGCGTGCCGCGCCGCGACGCCGAGCATCCGATCCCCGGACGCCCCGATCCAGATCGGCGGGCGCGGCTGCTGCACCGGCCGCGGCCGCAGCGTCGCCTCGCGGACCTGGTAGTGGCGGCCGTCGAACGAGAACCGGTCGGTGGTGAGCAGGCCCCGCACGACCTGCACCGCCTCCTCGAACGCGGCGACGCGCTCCCCGGTGGGCGGGAACGGGATCCCGAGGGCACGGTGCTCGCCGTCGAACCACGCCGCGCCGTACGCGAGCTCGTAGCGGCCGCCGGAGGCGTGGTCGATGGTGATCGCCTCCGCCGCCAGCACCGAGGGGTGGCGGTACGTGAGCCCCGTCACCAGCAGTCCCAGCCGCGCCCGCTCGGTGAGGCCGCTCAAGGCCGCGAGGGTGGTGTTGCCCTCGAAGCACTCCCCGGGCCCCGACCCGTACATGGGCTGGAAGTGGTCGAAGCCCCAGACGCCGTCGAAGCCGGCGTCGTCCGCGAACCGGGCCCGCGCCACCACCTCCGCCCACGGCATGCGCTGTTGGGCGACGTCGAGGCCGATTCGCATGCTCATCCCTCTCCGCGGCACCGGTCGCGCCGCACGGGGCCCGGCAGTGTACGGCCCGGTGCGCGGCTCATCGCTCGATGAGCGCTTCCCAGCCGGGGGGCGGCGGGGCCAGGCGCCAGTACTGCTCGGGGGCCGGTGCGTCGAGCTTGCGCAGCAGGCCCCACTCGGCCTCGAGGGCGCGCACCTGCGTCGGGTAGCACGCGACCGCGGCGCGCTTGCGCTCGTGGTCCACGTCGACGGGCACGGCCGCCGGCGTCGGCCAGACCGCCCGCCGGAAGAGGGCCGAGATGCGCCACGCCAGCAGACCCGGGATGTGCTGGTAGCCCATGTCCTCGTAGCAGAACCACGCCGCGCCGTCCCCGTCGGCCTGCATGCGCTCGCGCACCAGCATGGCGGCCTCGTGGGTGCAGTCGTGATCGGGGTTCGCAAGCCCAAACGGCGCGAACACCGCCGTCGGACGCACCGCGCGCACGGCCTCGTCGAGCGCGTCGACGACCTCGTGGGGCCGGATCCAGTCGGCGCGGTCCAGGTAGGAGTGCTCGACGAAGTCGAGCCACACCGGTCGGGCGGCGAAGCCGGCGAGCGCAGCGGCGTCCTCGGCCCGCCGCGCGACGTGCACCTCGTCGCCGGGACCGAACCCGCCGAGGGCGTCCCAGTGGCCCGGCGGGTCTGGGTAGCGGTCGGGGCGCCCGGCGAAGGCGGTGACGACCACGACGCCGGGGTGCGCCGCGAGCAGGTACGAGCACCCGAGCACCGCGTCGTCGAGATGGGGCGACACGACGACGACGCGCTCGAGCTCGGCCGCCGGGACGGTGCCCCAGTCCCGCATGTCGGGGGGTGCGGGCCGGGCCACGGGCGGCAGCATCCCAGAAAGCCGAGGTCGCCTTCACGCCGGCTTGGGCCGGAGCGGGTCCACACTGCCCCGACCTTTCGGGGGGGTTTCGACCCGTTCGCGGCTTTGATGAGGCGCCTCTCCGACCGGGTTGCCGGTCTCGGGGCCACCCGGCGTGCGCGTCCGGCCGCGATCTGCGGTACAAATGGGTGCGGCGGGTGGCGTGCGCTGCACGCCGCGATCGCCCGGCACCTTCAGCGATGCCCAGCCCCGCCCCACCCGCTGGGGGCCGTCGGGCGAACGGTGGGGTGCCCCGTCGAGGTGGGCGTTGCCCACCTCCGGGGCCGCCCCGCCCGCACGCGAGACTGCGGTCGTGGCCGCCGATCGCTCCGCCCCGACGCGGCCGAGCGGCGCGGTCGCGCCGACCCTCCGCGCCCTCGGCTGCACCGGGCTCATGGTCAGCCCCCTGTGCCTCGGCGCCATGAACTTCGGTGACCCCACCGACCCCGAGGAGTCGACGGCCATCATCGACGCCGCCCTCGACGGTGGGATCACGATGATCGACACCGCCGACGTGTACGCCGGTGGCCGCAGCGAGGAGATCGTCGGCGCCGCGCTGGCGGCCAACGGTCGGCGCGACGAGATCGTGCTCGCCACGAAGGTCGGCATGCCCCGCGGCGCCGCGCCGCCGGGCACGTGGCACCGGCGGGACCACATTGTCGCGTCGTGCGACGAGTCCCTCCGGCGCCTCCGGACCGACCGCGTGGACCTGTACCAGCTGCACCGACCCTCGCTGGTCGTGCCCCAGGACGAGACGCTCGCCGCCTTCGACGAGCTCGTCCGGGCCGGCAAGGTGCGACACCTCGGCTGCTCGACGCACCCGGCGTGGATGGTCATGGAGGCGCTGTGCATCGCGGCCCGCGACGACCGGCCCGCCTACGCGACCGAGCAGCCGCCGTACAACCTGCTCGACCGGCGGGTGGAGAACGAGCTGCTGCCGCTGTGCCGGGCCCACGGCCTCGGCGTGCTCCCCTGGTCACCGCTGGGGGCCGGCATCCTCGCCGGCCGCTACGACGACGTCGACGAGATCCCCGACGGCGCGCGCGCGGCCCGCCGCCCGCAGCTTCGGGAGCGGCTGACGCCCGCAGCGCTGGATGTCGCGCGCGGCCTCCGTGCGCTCGCGGCCGAGCGCGGGCTGACGAGCGCCCAGCTGGCGCTGCTGTGGGCGAAAGACCAGCCGGACGTCACCGCGCCGATCGTCGGGCCGCGCACCCGATCCCAGCTGCAGGACGCGCTCGGCGTCCTCGAGCGGTCGCTCGACGACGAGGCTCGGGCCGCCTGCGACGAGCTCGTCCCGGCCGGGAGCGCGGTCGCCGACTTCCACAACACCTCGGGCTGGATGCGGGAGCGGATCACCTGAGCCCGTCAGCGCGTGAGGATCACGACCGCCGAGCCGGCCGCGACCACGAGCAGGACGGCCAGCAGCAGGAGCGACGAGCGCGTGAAGCCGGCCTCGGCCAGGCCCGCGCCCGCGGGGCGCGCTCGACGTCGCTCGCCACTCGCCACCGGGCCCCCATGATGGTCCCGGCACCGCACGGCGGGCGGGCGCCGGGCGGGATCGGGCCCGTCCGCCCGCGTCGCCGATGACCGGCGGGGGCCTCCGCGGCAAGCGGGTACTGGTGATGGGCGTCGGCCGCCGCGCCGGCGGGGTCGGCGCCATCCGGTACGCGGCCGAGTCGGGCGCCGAGGTGCGCGTCACCGACGCGGGTGACCCCGCCCGGTTCGGAGCGGTGGTCGAGGCGTTCCGCGACCAGCCCATCGCCTTCGTCCTCGGTCGTCACGACGAGGCCGACTTCCGGTGGGCCGACGTCGTGATCCGAAACCCCGACGTCCGGCGCGACTCGCCCTACCTGCGGGTCGCCGAGGCCAACGGCGCGAGGGTCGAGATGGAGATGACGCTCTTCCTGCGGGCCTGCCCGGCCCCGACCGTCGGCGTCACCGGCACCAAGGGCAAGACCACGACCACGATGCTCCTGCACGGCATGCTCCGCCAGCGGTGGCCGACGACGGTGGTCGCCGGGAACATGGGCCGGTCGGCCCTGGCTCGCCTCCACGACGTCGAGCCCGGCGTCCCCGCCGCGCTCGAGCTGTCCTCGTTCCAGCTCGAGGGGCTCGGCGAGCACGCGCTCTCGCCGCACGTGGCCGTGATCACCAACCTGCGCCCCGACCACCTCGACCGGTACCCGTCGTTCGAGGACTACGCCACCGCCAAGGCGAACATCGTCCGCAACCAGCGACGCGACGACTGGAAGGTCTTCCCGGCTGACGACCCGAGCGTGGCGCCGCTCGTCGCCGGGACCCCCGCCGGCACGATCACCTTCGCCGACCGGGCCCACGACGGCCAGCGCACCCTGTTCCTCGAGGACGACCGGCTCGTGGCGTCGTGGGACGGCACCGCCCTCGACCTCGGTCCGGCGGGCGCGCTGCGGGTCCCCGGCGCGCACAACCGCCGGAACGCACTCGCCGCCGCCGGCGCCGCGCTCGCGGTCGGCGTCGGCGCGGCCGAGGTGCGTCGCGCCGTGGCCGGCTTCGACGGCGTCCCGCACCGCCTCGAGCCGGTGGCGACCATCGGCGACGTGGACTTCGTGAACGACAGCGCGGCCACCACACCGGACGCCGCCGTCGCCGCGCTGACCGCGTTCGAGGGTCGCCCGATCGTCGCCGTCGCTGGAGGGTCCGACAAGGGCCTCGACCTCGCCCCGCTGGCGACGGCGCTCGCGGCGCACGCCGCCCACATCGTGCTGCTCGCCGGCTCCGGCACGGCAGGGCTGCGCCGCCGGCTGGGCGACGCCGTGCCCGTGCACGGCCCGTTCGATTCGATGGCGGCGGCGGTGGCGCGGGCCGCCGCGCTCGCGCCCGCGGGCGGGGTCGTGCTGCTCTCACCGGGCTGCGCCAGCTTCGGGGTCTTCGTCGACGAGTTCGACCGCGGCGACCGGTTCCGAGCCGCGGTCGAGGAGCTCGAGGCCCGCGCCGGGTCGTGACGCCGCGGTGACGCGTTCCTGATCGCTGGCAACCGGGGGGCGAGGAGGGGGGAGGATCGCGTCGTGAGCGTCCACCTCGACACCCTCGACGGACCGCTCGGCGCGGTGGGGTTGTGACCTCCGCTCGCCGCTCGACGCCGCCGACCGGGTGACCCTCCGCCCCGCGCTCGGCGACCGGCCCCTCGTCGTCTTCGCGCGCGTGCGGTGACGCGTGCCGGTGGCCGCCCGACCGGGCTCAGGCCACGGCGGCGCCGAACGACTCGTAGGGGCGCTCGGTCCGCCGAGCCAGCTCCTCCCCCGCCCGCCACTGGAACTCGCTGATGCCGCCGGGCTGCCACGGCCCGACCGAACCGGCCGCCACGGCCTCGGGGCTCTTCGGCACCACCCCGAAGTGGGCCGCGGCATCCTCCACGTCGAGCGCGGCGAGGTCGAACCAGTCCACGGCGAGGAAGTCGACGCTGCCGGTCACGCGGGCGCCGCGACGCATGGCGTCGGCGACGCGCTCGGCCACGCCTCGGTGCGAGAGCTGCCCCGGCATCGACTCGAACAGCCCCGCGCCGGCCCGCAGGTAGCCGGTCTCGAACAGCGACACCACCATCGCGAGGAGGCTGAACGCCCGCGGATCGTCGTTCGCGCGCGCGATGAAGGCGAACACCTCGAGCTCCGATTCGACCCGGGTGCCGTAGTCGGCCAACACGTGCACCCAGTCGTGCTGCGCCAGCAGCGGGGGCGCCGAGCCCGGCAGGCCGGGGTAGACGAATCCACGGGCCCGGTAGAAGTCGGCGACCCGACGCCCGAGGGTCCGCGCCGGCAGCCGCTCGAGCGCGCACCACCGCGCCGCCAGGTCGGCGTCGTGGACCGACTGCTCCCACGCGACGGCCAGCGGGGTCGCGGTGTGGAGGGCGGCCTGGCGTTCGGAGGACCAGTCGGCGGTGTAGCCGTTGCGGTCGAAGTCCAAGGCCGCGAGGCCGAGCGTCCCGGCCGCGAACTCCTGGGCGACGCCGAGCATGCCCTCGTCGACGCCGAGCTCGGCGGCGAAGGCCTGGACCCGCACCGCCACCTCGGCGGGCAGCGGACGCAGCACCAGCGCCCCCAGCAGCATCAGCTGCACCATCCGCGTGCGGAAGCCCTCCTCGCGGCCGGCCAGCCCCGCCGCCCACTCGGCCGCGTCGATCGGCTCGGGGCGCTCCGGCATCGGGTAGCCGGTCATCTCGTGGAAGACCGCGTCCAGCAAGGCGTGCTGGAGCTCGGTCAGGCCTCCGGGCGGAGCCATCGCGGTGGCGACCCCGCGGGACAGGAACGCCACCTCCTCGGCGTCGGGCGGGTTGAGGTTGACCGTGGCTGGGCTCGGGAACGGCACCGGCATCGCTGACCCCCTGACCCTGTGCTCAACACCTCCGCCGCGGTCGTGTTCCCGCTCCCGTCACTCGACCCGGGCGAACTGGGCCACCGCGCCGACCAGCAGGGCGACGGCGACGAGGGCGACGAACCCGAGCTCGAAGAGGACCGGGAGGTGCCAGCCGCCCCAGGTGATGCCCGGCTCGAGGGTGCGGGTCACCGCGGCCGAGGCGTGGGCGTGGGTGAAGACCGTTCGCCGCATGGCGTCGACGACGTAGGCGAGCGGGTCGAACCGGGTGAGCGTGCCGAGCCACGCCGGCAGCCGGTGGATCGGGAACACCGCCCCGGCGAGGAAGAACATCGGCAGGACGAAGAGCTGCATCACCACCTGGAACGACTCGATCTCCTGGATCCGGGCGGCGAGGAAGAGCCCGAAGGCAGTGAGCATCGTGGCGGTGATCACCATCATGCCGAGCAGCTCGATGAACAGCACCGGCGAGTACGGGACGTGCACGAGGCCGGCGAGGACCAGGATGATGATGCCCTGCATCGTGGCGACGGTGGCGCCGCCGGCGCACTTGCCCACCATGATCGCGCCGCGACGAACCGGCGCCACGAGCATCTCGCGCAGGAAACCGAACTCTCGGTCCCACACGATCGACACCGCCGAGAAGATGGCGGTGAACAGGATCGTCATGGCGATCACGCCCGGGAACATGAAGGTGCGGAAGTCGAAGCCGCCGGGGACCTTCACCACCGGGGCCAAGCCGGTGCCGAGCACGAAGAGGAAGAGGATCGGCTGAGCCAGCGAGGTGAGGATTCGGATTCGGTTGCGGCCGAAGCGGATGATCTCCCGCTTCCACACGACGCGCGCCGCCCGAAGGTCGTCGTACCAGGCCGCGCCCTCATGGAGGTCGACCACCGGCGCGACCGCGGGCATGGAGGTGCTGGTGGTGGTCGTCGTCATCGGCCTCTCCTGGCTCGCACCATCGGGTTCATCATGAGCCGGTCGGTCGCCGAGGACTCGGCGTCTCGGATCGTGCGCCCGGTGTGGCGCATGAACACGTCGTCGAGGGTGGGCCGGGCGATGCTCACCGCCTTGATGCCGACGTCCAGGGCCGCGAACAGGCGGGGGACGAACTCCTCCCCCTCGGCGACGTGGAACGTCAGCCCCTCGCTCGTCGGCGTGGCCTCGATCCCGAAGGCCTCGCCGAGCTCACGGCGCGCCTGGTCGTCGTCCTCGGTGCGCAGCTCGATGCGGTCCTTCCCGACGGCCGCCTTGAGCGCGTCGGGCGTGTCCATCACCACGATCTCGCCGTTGTCGATGATCGCGATGCGGTCGCAGTACTCGGCTTCGTCCATGTAGTGGGTCGTGAGGAAGATCGTGATCGCTTCGCGGTCCCGCAGCGCCTGGATGTAGTCCCAGATGTTCACCCGGGTCTGGGGGTCGAGCCCCACCGTCGGCTCGTCCAGGAACAGCACGCGGGGGGAGTGGAGGAGGCCCCGGGCGATCTCGAGGCGGCGCTTCATCCCACCCGAGAAGGTGCGGACCAGCCCGCTCCGGCGCTCCCAGAGGCCGACCATCTCGAGGACCGCCGGGATCCGCTCGGCGGCGCGCTCGCGCGGCATCCGGTAGAGCTGGGCGTGGAACTGGAGGTTCTCGAGGGCGGTCAGGTACTCGTCGAGCGTCGGGTCCTGGAACACGAGGCCGATGCGGCGCCGGACCCCGAGGGGGTTGCCGGTCACGTCGAAGCCGGCCACCCGGGCCGAGCCGCCGGACGGCGTGATGAGGGTGCAGAGCATCGAGATGGTGGTGGACTTCCCGGCCCCGTTCGGCCCGAGGAACCCGAACGTCTCGCCCGGCGCGACGTCGAAGGTCACCCCGCGCACGGCCTCGAGGCCGTCGTAGCGCTTCCGGAGGTCTCGGACCTCGATTGTCGACTCCAGGGGCACCGGGCCTCGCTTTTGCTCCTCGCCGGGCGAACGAAGGTACTCTACCCTTGCGGTGATCGATAACTACCTGTCGGGCCCTCGAGCCGACCGCTCCCGGCGCCAGCTGGCCGAGCTCTGCTTCGGGGTGGTGCGGCGGCTGCGGTCGCACGCGGCCGAGCTCGCCGGCGAGTTCGGCCTGTCGTTCCTGCAGAGCCGGGCCCTCTGGCGGCTCGAGCAGCCGCTCGCCACCGGCGCCCTCGCCGAGCAGCTCGGGCTCGACCGCTCGAACGTCACGAGCATCGTGGACCGCCTCGAGTCCGGGGGCTTCGTCACCCGCGAGGCCCACCCCGAGGACCGCCGGGTGAAGCTGCTCACCCTGACGCCGGCGGGTCGCGCCGTGCGAACGGCGCTCGACGAGCGGATCTTCACGACCGTGACGCTCTTCGACGCGCTCACCGAGGACGAGCGGGCGCAGCTGTCGGCGCTCCTCTCGACGATCCTCGAGCGCGCCGAGTCCGAGCCGGCCCCAGCGGCCCCCTGATCGGCGGTCCGTGAGGAGACGACGTGCTTCGGGGGGATCGCCAAGCCGCTGAGCACCGAGCGAGGGTCCAGGCCCGCGTGCCGGAGCGGGTCGTGGCCGCGGGCTGGGTGGTCGCCCGGGGGGCGGGCGGACCGGGCAACGACCCGGGCTGGCCGTCGCGAGCCTGGCTCGCCGTCACCCCCACCCGGCTCTACGGCTTCCGCGCCGAAGGTGACGGCGTCGGCGCGCTGATCGGCGCCTGGGATCGATCCGAGGTCACGGCGACGGCGTCGGCCGCGCTGACGGCGACCCGACTGCGGCTCGTCTTCGCGGGTCACGAGTTGGGCCTCGAGCTCGACGCCCGGCGCGGGGTCGGGAACCGCGAGCTGGTCCGCGTCCTGCGCGACCGCGCCGCGGCGGGCTGACCACGGCGCCGCGTCCGACGCGGCGGGCCCCGAGACGATACTGGTCACCTTGTGCCGCCTCGACCGGCCGCGGGCCCGCGCCGCTCGGCCTCGTCCGCCGTCCTCGGCGAGGCGAGCCCACCACTGAGCCCCTCGTGCACCGCGCCGCCGCCGCGAACGCCTTCTTCACCGCGCTCACGCTCGTGGCCGACGGCGTGGTCGTCGCGTCCGCGTGCGTCGCGCTGGCCGGGATGGTCCCCGGCGGCCGTCGGATCCGCCGCGGGCTGGTGCAGTTCGTCGGGCCGCAGGCCCGGGGCCTGGCCCTCCTCGTCGCCCTCACCGCCACCGGCGGCAGCCTCTACTACTCCGAGGTCGTCGGATTCGTTCCGTGCGAGCTCTGCTGGTACCAGCGCATCTGCATGTACCCGCTCGTGGTGGTCCTCGCCGTGGGCGTCCTCCGCCGGGACGCCACCTCGTGGTGGTGCGCGGCTCCGCTCGTCGCGGTCGGGGTCCCCCTGGCGACCTACCACTGGCTCGTCGAGCGAGTGCCGTCGATCGCGTCGACCTCGTCCTGTTCGGTCGGGGCGCCGTGCGCCGTCCCGTACTTCGAGGAGCTTGGCTTCGTGACGCTCGCGTTCATGGCGCTGAGCGCGTTCGCGCTCGTCGCGGCGCTGCTGGCCACCGACCGGGCCTGGCACCGAGCGGCAGGGGCGGGATCCTCGTGAGCGGCGGCCGCAGCCGGGCCTGGCTGTGGGGCGCGGTCGGCGTCGTCGTCGTGGCGGCCGGTATCGTCGCCGCGGTGGTCAGCGCGGGCGGCGGCGGCAGCACCAGCAGCTCCGGTCACGGCCACGCCGGGGGCACCGTCGAGATCGCGTCGCGGGTCACCGTGCAGGGCGCGCCGCTCCCGACCCTTCCCGATTCGGGCTCGGACCCGGCGGTGGGCCGAGCGGCGCCGACGCTCGTCGGCGTCACCTTCAGCGGCGCCCCCCTGACCGTGACCGACACCGGTCAGCCGTTCGCGGTCGTCTTCGTGGCCCACTGGTGCCCGCACTGCCAGGCCGAGGTGCCGCGCATGGTCGCCCTGGCCCGCAGCGGCCAGATCCCGGTCCCCGTGGTCGGCGTCGCGACCGGCACCGACCCCGCGGCGCCGAACTACCCGCCGTCGGCGTGGCTGGCCCGCGAGCACTGGCCGTTCCCGGTGCTCGTAGACACCAGCCACGCAACGGCCGCCACCGCGTACGGGCTCCCCGCCTACCCGTTCCTCGTGTTCGTGGACGCCCACGGCGCCGTCGCCGGTCGGCTCAGCGGCGAGATCGCCGCGTCCGACCTGGCCAAGGTCTTCGCGGCGCTCGGGGCCGGGCGGCCGCTCCCCATCCCGGGCACGCCCGGCGCGTCGAGCGGCCGCTGAGCACGCCGCGACGGCGTCGAGCACTCCCCCCCGGGCCGACGTCGTGACACCGGCGGCCGCGTTCGTGCGATGATCGCCGCCCAGGCGCGTGCGATCGGGCAGGTCCGTGCGGCGTTCACCGAGCCGGAAGCGAAGCAGGCCGCGCGCGCGACGGGCATCGCGGCAGGCCGCCGCCACCTCCGGGCCGCGAGCGGCACGAGCACCGCACCGCCCCCGCGACCACCTGCGGGCGATCGGGCCCGGACTCGTGTCCGGCGCGTCGGACATCGATCCCACGACCGTCGCCGCGATCGCCGTCGTCGGCGCCACCACCGTGTTCGGCTTGGCGTGGCTGACGCTCCTCGTCGCGCCGATGCTGATCGTGGTCCAGGTCATCGCGTCCCGCCTCGGCCTCCTCGGGCAGACCGACCTCCAGGGCGCCGCCCGTCAGCGGTTCGGCTGGCCGGTGCAGCACCTGCTGCTGGCGTCGATCGTGGTCGTGACCGTGCTCACCCTCGCCGCCGACCTCGAGGCCGGCGCCTCGTCGATCGAGCTGCTCACCGGGGCGCCGGCGCGCTGGCTCGTGGCGCCGCTGGGGATCGTGATCGTCGGGCTGCTCTTCGTCGGCACCTACCCGGCGATCCAGCGCGCCCTGAAGTACGGGGCGATGGCCTTGCTCGCGTACGCCGTCTCGGCCGGTCTCACCCACGTCGCGTGGAGCTCGGTGCTGTACCACAGCGCGGTGCCGACGTTCTCGCTCACGCACGACTACGTCGCCGGCGCGTTGGCGCTGCTCGGCACGACGATCACGAGCTACGTCTACGTCTGGCAATCGGCACAGCTGGCCGAGGAGCGGCGGCCCCGCGGGTCGCTGCGGCTGACCGAGACCGACGCCACCGTCGGCATCGTCTTCGCGGTCCTCATCATGTGGTTCATCCTCGTGGCGACCGGCGCCACGCTCGGGGTCCACCACCATCCCGTGCAGACGGCCCAAGACGCGGCGCGGGCCCTCGCCCCGCTGGCCGGCACCGCCGCGAGCACCGTGTTCGGCTTCGGCCTGCTCGCCTCGGCGCTCGTGGCGGTCCCGGTGCTCATGAGCACCGCGGCGTACGTCGTCGGCGCCGAGTACGGGTGGCGGCGCGGCCTGTCCGAGCCCGTGGCCCGCGCCCCCCGCTTCTACGCGGTGCTCGGGCTGGCCATGGCCGCCGCGGTCGCGGTCACGACGCTCGACGTCTCCCCCATCCGGCTGCTGTTCGACGCCAGCATCGCCGGCGGCGTCGGGGCGCCCGTCGGGTTGGCGTGCCTGGTGCTCGTCGCCGGTGACGGCCGCGTGATGCGGGGCCGCCCGATCGGCCCCGCCCTCCGGGCAGGGGCGTGGGCGGTCACGGTGGTGATCAGCGTCGCCGGCGCGCTCTACCTCGCCGACGAGCTCTTCGGCCTGACCTGAGGCCGGAGGCGCCGGGCCCCGTCAGCCCCCGGCCGGGGCGAGCAGGTCGGAGAGCTTCACGAGCCGGAACCCGCGCTGGCGCAGGCCGTTGACGACGAAGGGGACAGCTTGGGCCGTGAGCGGGGCCGTGTTGCCGCCGGTGATGTGCATCACGATGATCGACCCGTTCCTGCTGCTGGCGAGGGTGTTGCTGACGATGGCGCGCACCGACGTCCCGAAGGCGTCGCCGCTCGCCACGTCGTACTGGACCACCGTGACGCCCGTCGGGGCGACGGCCCGCAGCGCGGCGTCGTCGTAGCAGCCGCCGGGGAACCGGAAGTAGGGGGTCGCGCGGGTCGAGAACAGCCGGAGCAGGGCCTCTGAGTGCCGGACGTCGTCCGCCATCTGGGCGGCCGGCAGCGTCCCGAGTCCGTAGCAGGGCTGGTGGAAGGCGCGGTGCGAGTAGGAGTGGCTGGCGACCTCGAAGAGCGGGTCGGCGGCGATGCGTCGGGTGAGGTCCGGGTACCGTTCCATCCACTTCCCGGCCAGGAAGATCGTCGCCGGGACTTGCAGCCGGTCGAGCTCGTCGAGCACCGCGACGTTGGCGAACGACGCCACCCTGCCGGAGTTCAGCTCCTGGATCATGGCGTCGGTGAGGTTCGAATCGAACGTGAGCGCGACCGAAGACCGGTCCCGGGGCCCGCTGGCCACGACCGGTGCCCGGTCCGGCCACGGGGGCAGGTTCGTCGGCGGCGGCGGCGCGGTGGTCGGTGGGTCTGTCGCCGGCGTCGGGTCCACGTTCGGCGCCGCGCGCGACCCGACGTCGTGGCGGCTCGAGCCCGCGCCGGACGACACGGCCGCGAAGCTGGCCGCGGCGAGCACGGCCGCGAGCGCGAAGACCCCGATGACGACCAGCGCGCGTCGCCGGCCCGGCCGCGAGCGGCCGCGCGCCGAACTCCGCCCAGACCTGCGCCGCTCCGTCACGACCCCGATGGCTACCCGTTGACCGATCTGCCCGCAGCGCCCATTCAAGCAAACCGTCGAGCACAACCGGGGTCGCCACGAAGCGTCGTGACCGCGCGACGCGAACGCCGGCGTGGGCGGGCCACCCACAGCGCCACCGGCGACCACCAGCGGGCGGAGATCCGCGGCTCGCCCCCTCTCGGCTGAGCGCGCCGAACGACGAGCCGCGCGCCGTCGTCACCGCCGCCGCTGGCGCGCGATCTGTCGTCCAGCACCCGAACCTGCCATCATGCCCAGGCGCTATGGCAGTGAGTGTGCAGAGCCCGATCCTTCGAAGGAGCGTATGGGCGGCGCTTGGCGCCGTCCTGCTCGTCGGCCTCGGGTTCCTGATCGGACGTTGGACCGACAGCGGGGGCGGATCGACCGCGGCGCCGACGGGCGTGGTCGTCACGTCGAACGCCCGCGTGACGGCGTGCGAACGCGCTCTCGGCCTCAGCAATCCGGGCCGATTCCGATTCGTGTGGCACAAGCGTGACGCCCAGTTCGCTGGCGTCATCTTCCGAATCGCGGCGCTCTGCGACTCGGTCCCGTCGCGGCCCGCCCAGGACTGCGAGGTCAAGGGTCTCGCGAAGCTCGGGTACTCCTCGTCCGCGCCGGCGTTCCAGCAGGTCGGCTCCTTCTGCTCGGCCCGCTATCCCAACGGGAGTCAGCTCTCGAGGCTCCCCAAGCGAACGCCGACCACGCCGTCCTCGTGAGGCCGGATCGCGCGCCGGCCGTGACGCGCGCGGCGCCGCGGTCGGAGGCGGTCGGCAGCGTCAGCGCGCCAGGACCAGGCTCGCCTCACTCGGACCCGGCGCCGACCGTCGGGACTGACGGCGTGGTGCCCGTGTGCGTCGCCGTCGGCCCGATGTAGTCCTGCAGGGGCGCCGGGTGCAGGCCGGCGGCGTCCAGGAGCGGGAACAGCGTCCGGAGGTCCTGGAGCAGCCCCGGGCCCCAGTGCATCAGCACGATGTCGCCCGGTCGCGGGCCGCCCGGGCGGGCGAAGCTGAGCTGATGGTCGCTGAACTTGGCGTCCCACCGCACGGTCGCGTACATCCCGCAGTAGCCGACGGCCCGATCGGTGAACTGGTTCTCGGCCCCGCCCGGAGGGCGGGCGAGCAGCGGACGGCGACCGAACGTCGCACCGATCAGGTCCGCGGCCGGACAGAGCTCGACGCCGGCCTGCTGACTCAGGGAGAGCCGAGCCAGGTCGGCGTGGTGCATCGTGTGGTTCTCGACCGTGCCACCGAGCTGGATGACCTGACGGTAGAAGTCGGCGTCGCGCTGGGCGATCGGCGCGATGAGGAACGCGGTCACCGGCGCGTGGCGGGCCTGCAGGAAGGCGAGGACGTCGGGAAGCGGGTGCCAGCCGTCGTCGATGGTGACGAACACGACGGGGTCGGTCGTGACCACGTGGTCCACGCGAGGAGCCACCGCCGGGGGCGGCGGAATCGTCGTCGTGGTGCTCGGAGGTGCCGTTGCCGCGGTCGTCGGGATCGGCGCCGACCGGTGGGCGCGCGGTCGCGCCGTCGCGCTGACGCCGGAGTCCAGCGTCCCCGACCGCGCCACGACGAAGCTCGCCAGGCCGGCGACGAGGAGCACGACACCCGCGCCGACGAGCAGCAGGCGTCGGCGGTGGCGACGTCGGCGCCGCTGCCGCCGCCCCGAGCTGCCCGCAGTCGTCCTCTCCACCTGCACCACATCCACGCGACCCGCATCCGCACGACCCGCATCCGTACGACCCGCGCCCCGGGACACGGCCGCCGACGGACGATCTGCACAACGATACGGGGGACGGCGTCTGGCGTCACCGTCGGCGGGGCCGACCGGCGCGCCCGCCGTCGGGGTCGACCCGATTCCGACCACGGTGCGCGACGCGCCGTCCGGGCGGAGGTGGGTGGAGGTGACGGGACTTGAACCCGTGACTTCTTCGTTGCGAACGAAGCGCTCTACCGGGCTGAGCTACACCCCCGGGCGGTCGGTCAGCGTACCAGCGAGGCCCGCGGGCTCAGCTCGTCTGGCGTTGCGAGGCCGCCACCGCGGGGTGACCCGGGTTCAGCGCCCGGTCGGCGCACGGCTCGTCCGCGCGTCGAGGTGGGCGTCGAAGCGTCCGAGCACGACGGCGTTGGTGATGTCTCCGCGCGTGCGCTCCAGCACCGCGCGCAGCGCGTCGGTCGACCGTCGGAGCCCGCCGGTCAGCGCGTCGGGGTAGTCGATGCTGACGAGGAGCTCGTACGCCGCCTCCATGCTGGCGAAGAGCGACTCGGCCTCCTCGGTGTCGTCGTCGCGGAGGCGGTCGAGGACGGCCCGCCGCAGCTCGCTGGCCGCCTCGGCCAGCCCGTTCAGGTAGGCCGGCGGCTCGACGCGCAAGGCGTCGGCGTCGGGGATGGGCTGATGGGCGACGAAGGCCAGCGTCAGGTTGGCCTCGGCGAACTCCTTCTGGGCGTCGTGGAGGTAGCCGGCCTCCCGGACTGCGGGGTGCGCGGCCGTGGCCGCGGCCGCCTCCGCGAGGGCTGTGCTGGCGGCGGCGATGTGGCCCCGCGCCTCGTCGAGCCCGCGCCGGTGGACGGCCCGGATGGCCAGCGCGCAGTCGCGGGTCGCCCGCCGGCAGAGCGGAAGGGTCAGCTCACGCGCCTCGTGGCGGGCCTCGAGGACTGCGCTGGCGGCGGCGCCGGCCTCGCGGAGCTCCCGCGGGCGGTCCGGCTCCACCGGTTCGGTCAGGACGTCGCGGTGCGGCGGAGCGCGAGCGCGGGCTCGCTGCCGGGGCTCGTGTCGGTGAGGGCCGGAAGCGTCCGCAGCCGGCGAGTGGCGGTGTGCAGGGGGCGCACCTTGCTCCGGCGCTCGTGGTCGCGGGCCTTGAGCTGCAGCAGCAGGTACACGTACCCGCCGAGCAGCACGTCGGTGATGAGGTGGAGGGCGACGAACACGATCGTGCCCCCACTGAACAGGGCCATGACGAGCGTGATCCCCGCCGCGCACAGCAGGCCGACGAGCACGTCGCGGCGTCGACGCTGGGCCGGGGTCATGCCGCCAGGGGGACGCATCGACCCGAGGCCGCCCATCGGGCCCACCGGGCCCATGAGCGGCTGGACCGGCGCCAGGTCAGGTTCGCTGCCGCGGACGCGGTCGACCGCGGATGTGAACATCGACATGACCTCGGCGACGCCGCCGCTGACGCCGGAGCCGCCGCCTTCGGCGCGAGCCCGCAAGATCGGTGGGAGGAGAACCGCCGCCCAGAGGATGGCCAGAACCAGGATGACGACGACCGCCACGGCTTCCCTGCTACCCCTCGCTCCGCCTCAACGCAACACGGCGGACCCGAAGGGACTCCGCCGTGGTTGGAAGGGAGGTTAGTCAGGGCGGCGAGGCCGGGGGCAACTCTTGGGGACGAAAACGCGAGAAAGTTCAGATCTCCCCTGAGTGGTCATCTGCGCGCCGCCAGTGACCAGATCGGCCGCCGGTCTTCTCCCACAAGGCGAGCCGCTCGATCGTCATCCCCCGGTCAACCGATTTGCACATGTCGTAGATGGTCAGGGCAGCCACGGCGGCGGCGGTGAGGGCCTCCATCTCGACCCCGGTGCGGTCGACGGTGTCGACCTGGGCCTCCACCTCGACGTGGGCCTCCTCGATGCGGAAGTTGACGTAGATCGCCCCGACCAGCAGCGGATGGCAGAGCGGGAGCAGGGCCGGGGTCTGCTTGGCGGCCTGGATCCCCGCCACCCGGGCCACGGCCAGCACGTCGCCCTTCGTGATGGCGCCGGACGCGATCTTCGAGGCCGTGTCGGGGTGCATGTGGACCTGGCAGCGGGCGACGGCCCGGCGGTGACTCGGCTCCTTGGCCGTGACGTCGACCATCCGGGCCCGCCCGAGCGGGTCCAGGTGGGTGAACTCGGAGGCGGTCACGCCGCTCCAGTGTACGGGCGGCGGCGCGGGCCGGCGGCGTTGGCGCCGTCCTGGAAGCCGGTGGTGACGCCGTCGACGAGGGCGGCCGCCACGACGACAACGAGCGCGGTCACGCTCCTGGTGGAATCGGACTACCCGCCGATCTGGCTCATCGTGCGGGCAGGGCGCACGAAGTCGACGCGGCCGATCCGGTGACCGGCCCACTTGGCGCCGACCGCGCTCGCGACCGCAGCGGCGACGGCGTCGTCGACGGCCGCCGCGTCTTCCGGGCCGCGCAGGATGGCGCGCAGGTCCATCTCGTCGAGGGCGAAGAGGCAGGTGCGGAACCGACCCTCGGCGGTGATCCGCACCCGGTCGCAGTCCCCGCAGAACGGCTCGGAGACGCTGGCGATGACGCCGACGTCACCGCACCCGTCGGCGTAGCGGTGCCGGGCCGCGGGCTCGACGTGGCCCCCAGTATCCGCGTCGACCTCGAGGGGGAACACGCGGTCGATGCGGTCGAGGATCTCCTGGGCGGGCACCACTTGGTCCATCGACCACTCGCCCTGAGCGTCGAGCGGCATGAACTCGATGAACCGGACCCCGACGCCGCGCGCGCGTCCGAAGGCGGCGAGGTCGACGACCTCGGCGTCGTTGACGCCGCGGATGACGACGCAGTTCAGCTTCACCGGGTCGAGTCCGGCGTCGAGGGCGGCGTCGATTCCGGCGAGCACCCGGTCGAGCTCGTCGCGGCGGGTCAGGGCCCGGAAGGTCTCGGGGCACAGCGAGTCGAGCGAGACGTTCACGCGGCGCAGCCCGGCGGCGGCGAGGTCGGCCGCGAGCTCGGGGAGGCGAACCCCGTTCGTGGTCATGGCGAGGTCCACGCCGAGCGGCGCCAGCAGCTCGAAGAGCCGGGGCAGGTGGGCTCGGACGGTGGGCTCCCCGCCGGTCACCCGCACGGCCTCGAACCCGAACCGCTCGACGCAGATCCGCGCCACGCGGGCTTGCTCCTCGTAGGTCAGGAGCTCGTCCCGGTCGAGCCACTCCATCCCGTCGGCCGGCATGCAGTAGGTGCAGCGGAAGTTGCAGCGGTCCGTGATCGAGATCCGCAGGTCCTGGGCCCGGCGTCCGAACGAGTCCCGCAGTGAAACCGCCATCGGCACAGGGTACGTCGGGTGGGTCAGGACTGGCCCTTGACACGGCGACCACTCTCTGCTGTCATAGTGCCCGTCCAGTCACACAGAGTGACGGGACGGAGGACAACCGAGCCACCTCTCGGGGAGGCGACGATCCGCCGGCCGTAACTGGTCGCTGAGGGCCGGCGGGGAGCCAGGCGAAACCGGCCCCAGCATCTGGGGGCCGGTCGTCGTCGTTGCTGGATCGAGAGAGGGACCAGGCTGGTGGCTCGGGCTTCGCGGCACCGTGGGACAGGGGTGGGGCTCCC
This sequence comes from Acidimicrobiia bacterium, assembly GCA_035948415.1. Lineage (NCBI taxonomy): Bacteria > Bacillati > Actinomycetota > Acidimicrobiia > Acidimicrobiia bacterium. The sequence goes on from DASZJD010000055.1 coordinate 68,669, forward strand.
CGCGGTCGCTGACACCCGGACCGCCGGCTTGGCCGCTCGCGCGGGTACCGCTCTCGAGCACGTCGGGCAACCCGGCGCGCCGCGGCAGCTGCTCGTTGGGGTTGGCGGGCTGCTGCCGGTCTGCGAGTCGGGCGGGGTCAGCAACGGCGGGGTCGAGACGCCATCGGCGGTGGCGGTCCGGGTTCATCGTGGAGCCCGGACCCCCCGCGGGTGCCGATCGGGCTGAACGGCGCCTGATGGCGCGGGCTCCGGCCTTCTTGGGGCGGGCCGGAGCCGACCCCCTCCTTTCGTCGGGCCGTCAGTGGTCGGCGACACCGTCCAGGCGGAGGACCTGCAGCGAGCCGCCGGCGGGCACGCCGTCACCGTCGGGCACCAGCGCCAGGCCGTTCGCCGCCGCCGTGGCCGACAGGACGTTGCTGGCCTGATCACCGGTCCGCGCCGCGGCGTAGCCGTCGTCGGTGGCCCGGAGCCGCACCCGGTCGAGGTGCAGCTTGCCGTCGGGTCGGCGCGCGAATCGGTGCTCGGCCCGCGCGCTGACCTCGGGCCGGAAGCGGTGGGGGTGGCCCATCCGCTGCAGGAGCGCGGGGCGGGCGAAGCACTCGAAGCTCACGAGCGAGGAGACGGGGTTGCCCGGGAGCCCGAACACCGGCACCCCGGACACCAGGCCGAAGGCGAGCGGCTTGGCGGGCTTGATCGCGACCTGGCGCGCCACGAGCGTGCCGAGTCGCGCCAGCGCAGCCTTCACGTAGTCGTAGTCGCCGACGGACACGCCGCCGCTCGTCAGCACCGCGTCGCAGCTGTCGGTCGCCTCCTGCAGCGTGGCGACGATGCGGGCCTCGTCGTCGGCGACGACCCCGAGGTCCACGGCCTCGCAGCCCGCCTCGCGGGTCAGGGCCACCAGCATGGGCCGGTTCGAGTCGCGGATCTGGCCCGGCGCCAAGCTCCCCGCCGCCCCGGCGTCGACGAGCTCGTCACCGGTCGAGAGGACCGCCACCCGGGGTCGCCGGACGACGGGGACGCGGGCGACCCCCACGCTCGCCAGCACGCCGAGGTGCGCGGCGCCGAGCACGGTGCCCGGCCCGAAGACGACGGCGCCGGCGGCGAGGTCACCGCCCGCGGGTCGGACGTGATCGCCGGAGGCCGCGGCCGCGCCGATCAGCACGCCGTCGGAACCGTCGGGCGCGGTCCGCTCCACCATCACCACCGCGTCGGCGCCCGGTGGCATGGGCGCGCCGGTCATGATCCGGATGGCCTCGCCGTCCGCGACGGCCCGCTCGGGAGCCCGGCCGGCCGGCAGCTCGCCGACCACCTGGAGCCGGACCGGTGCGTCGGGGCCCGCGGCCGCGGTGTCCGCCGCCCGCACGGCGTAGCCGTCCATCGCCGTGTTCGCGAACGGCGGCACCGCGGCGTCGCTGCGGACCTCCTCGGCGAGGGCGAGCCCGAGGGCGCCGTCGAGGTCGACGGTCATGGGCGCGAGGGGGGTCACCGCCGCCAGCACCTCGCGCTGGACCACGTCGAGCGGGACGAGGCTCATCCCAGGTTCCGACGGCGGACGAGGTCGGCGAGGAGGGCACCGAGGTCCGGCCCCAGGTCGGGGCGAGCCAGCGCCAGCTCGATGTTGGCGCGCAGGTAGTCGAGCCGCTGGCCGATGTCGTACCGGCCCTCGGAGAAGACGACGCCGTGCACCGGCTCCCGGTCGAGCAGGTTCGCCACCGCGTCGGTCAGCTGGAGCTCGCCGCCGACCCCGGGCTTCGTCCTCGCCAGCGCGTCGAAGATGGCCGGCGGGAACACGTAGCGGCCGATCACGGCCAAGTTCGACGGCGCCTCGGCGGGCGCCGGCTTCTCGACGAGGCCGTGCACGCGGGCCAGCCCGGGCTCGATCGGTTCCACCGCGGCGGACCCGTAGGCCGAGATCTCGGCGGGGCTGACCTCCATGAGGGCGAGCACCGCGCCGCCGCGCGCGGCTTGCACCGCGAGCATGCGCCGCAGCAGCTGGGCGTCGTCCACCATGATGTCGTCGCCGAGCATCACCGCGAACGACTCGTTGCCGACGTGATCGCGCGCGACCGAGACCGCGTGCCCGAGCCCGAGGGCGTCGCGCTGGCGGATGTAGTGGAGCTCGGCCAGGTTGCTCGTGGCCTGGACCTCGCGGAGCATCTCGTCCTTGTGCCGCGCCTCGAGGTAGGTCTCGAGCTCGACGTTGCGGTCGAAGTGGTCCTCGATGGCGCCCTTCCCCCGTCCGGTGATCACCAGCACGTCCCGGAGGCCGGCCCGGACCGCCTCCTCGACCACGTACTGGATCGACGGCTTGTCGACGACGGGCAGCATCTCCTTCGGCTGGTTCTTGGTGACCGGCAGGAACCGAGTGCCGAGCCCCGCGGCCGGGATGACGACCTTCCGCACCGGCGTCGTCACGCCGCGACGCTCCCGTCGTCGTCGGCGCGCCCGAGCCCGTGCTCCTCACCCTTCACGAGGCGGCGGAGGTTGGCGAGGTGGCGGGCGACGACGAGCGCGGCGAGGCCACCGGTGACGGCCAGGTCGAGGGCGGAGCCGTCGCGCAGAGCGACGATCGCCGGGATCGCGAGCGCGCAGACCACGGAGGCGATCGAGGCCTTCTTCAACCCGCGGGCGATGACGACCCACGCCAGCGCGACCGCGACAGTCTCGAAGGGGAAGACGACCGCCATGACGCCGCCGGCGGTGGCGACGCCGCGGCCCCCACGCAGCCGGCGCGTGACGGGGAACACGTGGCCGACCACCGCGGCGACGCCCAGGATGAAGGCACCGCGATGGCCGTCCAGGGCCAGGCCGCCGCCGGCTGCCGCCGCGCCCTTGCCGACGTCGAGGACCAGGACGAGCAGGCCGGCCTTCCAGCCGAGGAGCCGGAAGGTGTTCGACGCTCCCGGGTTGCCGGAGCCCTCGCGCAGGATGTCGCGGCCCCCGCTTCGGGCGACGAGCGACGCGCTCGGGAACGTGCCGAGGAGGTACGCCACCGGGATGAGGGCCAGGACCACCAGCACGCAGTGAGTCTCGCTCGCCGACGGGGGCCCGGGGGAGTGTTGGGATGACGGAGGGCCCCACCGGCGTTACCCTTAGCAGTCAACGGTTCCGAGTGCCAGCGCCGTCGGCGTCGGTCCCGGAGCCGGAGCGAGCGGAGGGGCGATGCCCACGTATCGGTACCGCTGCGGCGAGTGCGGCGAGGAGTTCGAGCTCTGGCAGTCGATCCGGGACGACGCCCTGCAGGTCCACGACCACGGCTGCGGCGGGCAGCTCGTGAAGGTGATGACCCCGGCGGGGATCGTCCTGAAGGGCTCCGGGTTCTACAAGACCGACAGCCGGTCGGCCTCCTCGGGACGCGGGCGCCGCGACGGCACCACGGACGGGGGCAAGGACGGCGACAAGGACGGCGAGCGGGGTCGCGACAGCGGCGGCGAGAAGACCGGGGACCGCGGAGACCGCTCGACGGCGACCGAGCCGACGCCCTCGAAGGACGCCGAGCCGTCGGCCCCTGCCCCGGGTGGGCCGTCCTCGACGGGGGCCGCCGCGTCGTGAGCGGCCCGACCCCGGTCGCCCGAGGGGCGGCGGTCGAGGCCGTGATCTTCGACTACGGCGGCGTGATCTCGGTGCGGCTCCTCGACGATCTCGACCGCTTCGAGGATGCCATGGGCTACCCGTCGGGCGCCGTCCACGAGCTCATGTTCGGGCCGACGACGCGGGGCGACGGCGCGCCGGTCCCCGACTTCCACCGCCTCGAGACCGGCGAGCTGTCGCTGGCCGAGTACGTGCAGGGGCTGGCACGGCGGGCCCCGGAGGTGCTCGGGCGCCCCCTCGACGTCGACGCCTACCGGGCCTTCACCGCCTCGTCGGCGGTGGCGGTCTACTGGCCCGTCGTGCACCGGGTGCGGGCCCTGCGGGACGACGGGCTGCGGCTGGCGCTGCTCACGAACAACGTGCGCGAGTTCGGCGCCGCCTGGCGAGCCACGTTCCCCGTCGACGACCTCTTCCCGCTCGTCGTGGACTCGAGCGCGGTGGGGATGCGCAAGCCCGACCGGGCCATCTTCGAGCACACCTGCGCGCTGCTCGAGGTGGACCCCGGCGCGACGGTGTTCGTCGACGACAACGCCGAGAACGTCGCCGCCGCCGCCGCGCTCGGCCTCGAGCCCGTGCTCTTCGGCACGGACCCGCTGGCGTCCCTGGCGGCCCTCGACGCCGTGCTCGAACGGCGCGGGGTCAGGCCCCGCTGACCTGCATCTCGCCGACGAGGAGCGTGACGCCGGCCGTCGACCCGGGCAGCCACGTGAGGTCGCCGCCGACCTCGGTCACGTCGAGGAGGATGCGCTGCAACGTCGACGCCACCGTGACCTCTCGCACCGGCTCGGCGAGCGCGCCGTCGCGGATCATGAGCCCGACCGCCCCGACCGAGAAGTCGCCGCTCACGGGGCTCGTGCCCGAGTGCAGGCCGCTCACCGTCTGGACGTAGAGCCCGACCGGAAGCGAGCCGATGATCTCGTCCGGCGCGCGTGTCCCCGGGGCGAGCGCCAGGGCCCGCGCCCCGACGCCGGGCGGCGCGCCGACGCCGCGCACGGCGGAGCCCGTCGTGCCGTCACCGGAGCGCCGACCCGTGTACACGTTGTGGAGGAAGCCGCGCAGCTGGCCGTCGGCGACCAGCACCGTCGCCCGGGTCGGCACTCCCTCGGCGTCGTGGGTCGACGCGCCCCGGGCCGCGGGGTCGGTCGGGTCGTCCACGAGCGTGACCGTCGACGAGGCCACCGCCGAGCCCTCGCGACCGACCAGCATCGACCGGCCCTTCAGGACCGCCTCGCCGGAGAGCGCGGCGGCGACGACACCGAGGAGCGAGGCGGTCACGAGCGGGTCGAGGACCACCGGGAGGCGTTGCGAGCGAGGTTGGGTGGCGCCGAGGAGCCGGACCCCCCGGTCGACGGCGTCGCGTGCGGCGGCGTCGACGTCGAGGTCGGTCGTCGTGCGCCCGATCGAGAACCCGTAGCCGGTACGGGTCTCGTCGCCATCGGCCGCGAGCGCGGCGACGGAGCAGGAGCACGCCGTCCGTCGCGTCGCGGCCTCGACGCCGACGGAGCTGGCCACGGCCGCCTCGACGGCGGCGTCGTGGTAGGTGGCGGCCTCCACGCCGCGGATCCGGTGGTCGGCCGCGCCGGTCGCGCGCTCGAGCGCGAGCGCCAGGTCGACCTTCGCGGCCGTCGGCACCGCCGCCAGCTCCTCACGCCAGAGGTCGAGCGCGACCGGGGTCACGGCGGCGGCCTCGGCCGGGGTGGGGAGGCCCTGCCAGGGGTCGGGAGCGGCGAAGCGAGCGTTGTCGCGGGCCTCGGCGAGCGTCTCGTCGAGCACCACGGGGTCGAGCGTGCCGGCGGACGCGTAGCCCTGCCGGCCGTCGCGCAGGACCCGAACGCCGACACCGGCCTGCTCGGCGACGGTGAGCGACTCGACCTCGCCCCGCAGCACCGCCACGTCGGTCTCGCGGGACCGGACCACGTAGGCCTCGACCTCCTCGCCGGGCTCGACCCGCCCGGCCAGGCGCCGCGCCGCTGCGAGCGGCGCGGCGTCAGGCACGCGCGGTGCCGCCGACGGTGAGCTCGGCGACCCGCAGCGTGGGCTGACCCGACGAGACCGGGACGCCCTGTCCGTTCTTGCCGCACGTGCCGGCCCAGGTGTCGAAGTCGCGGCCGACGGCGTCGATCCGGCGCAGCACCTCGGGCCCGTTGCCGATGAGCTGCGCGGCTCGCACCGGCTCGGTGACGCGTCCGCCCTCGATGAGGTAGGCCTCCGTCACGCCGAAGACGAAGTCGCCCGTGGCCGGGTCGACCTGCCCGCCGCCGAGCGCGACGCAGTACAGCCCGAACGGGGTGTCGGCGATGATCGCGTCGGGGTCGTCGGCCCCGCTCAGCACGTAGGTGTTCGTCATGCGGACCATCGGCAGGTGCTGGTAGGTCTCGCGCCGCCCGTTGCCGGTGCTGCCCCGCCGCTGCTTGTCGGCCCGGAGGCGGTCCCAGAGGAAGTCCGTGAGCACGCCGTCCTCGATCAGCGTGGTGCGACGAGCCGGCGCGCCTTCGTCGTCGACCGCGTACGTGCCCCACTCGCGGGCGTAGGTCCCGTCGTCGACGAGCGTGACGAGCGGGGAGGCCACCGCCTCGCCGACCCGGCCGCGGAACACCGACGCGTCCCGGTCGACGAGGTCGGCTTCCAGGCCGTGCCCGCACGCCTCGTGGAACAGCACCCCGCCGGCGCCTCGGCGCAGGACGACCGGCAGCGGACCGGAGGGGGCGGGCCGGGCCCGCAGCATCGTGAGCGCCCGGTCGGCCGCGGTCGTCGCCACCTGCTCGGGCGCGAACTCGTCGAAGAACTCGAAGCCGACGGTGCGGCCGGGAGCCTCGGTGCCGGTTCGGAGGCCGGTGTCGCCGGTCGCCACGCAGCTGACCGAGAAGCGGGTGCGGACCTGCTCGTCCTCGACGAGCAGCCCGTCGGAGTTGGCCACCAGGATCCGCCGGCGCCCGTCGGCGTAGGCCGCGCTCACCTGCCCGATGGCGGACCCGCGTGCTCGCGCGGCGGCGTCGGCGCGCTCGAGCAGCTCGACCTTGCGGGCCTTGTCCACCGACTCGGGGGGGACCGTCACCTCGTGCGGGCGCGGCACCGACTGCCGCTCGAGCGCGACGACCCGGGCCTCGCCGGGTTCGCCGCGCGACGCGGCCGCCGCGGCCTCGGCGGCGTGGCGGAGCCCCGGCTCGGAGAGGTCGGCGGTGTGGGCGTACCCCGTCGATTCGCCGCGCACGACTCGCACGCCGGCCCCGCGCTGTCGGCCGGAGACGACGTCCTCGACCCGGCCGTCGTCGAACCGGGCCGACGAGACCGAGCGGTCCTCCGCGAACACCTCGGCGAAGTCACCGCCGGACCGCAGCGCGGCGCCGAGCGTCCGGGAGCACACGTCGGGATCGATCACGAGACGTCTAGGGTATTCGGATGCCGTTGCGTCCCGGCCTCAGCGCCTGCGCGACGCTGGCGGTGGGAGAGCAGGACACCGCGGTGACGTGGCGGAGCGGGGACGTCCCGGTGCTGGCCACGCCGCGCGTGATCGGCCTGGCCGAGGAGGCGGCGGTGCGCGCGATCGAGCACGAGCTCGCCGACGGCATGACGACCGTCGGCTACCGGGTGCAGCTCGACCACCTGGCACCGACCGCGGTCGGTGGCACGGTCCGGGCCGAGGCCACGCTCGAGACGATCGAGAGCCGCCGGCTCACGTTCCGCGTCGCGGTGTCGGACGCGCACGGGCTCGTGGCCGCGGGACGCCTCACCCGCGTCGTGGTCGACCGAGCCCACTTCCTCGAGAAGGTCGCCGGGGCCTGATGGTCGGCCCCGGCGAGGACGGGCCGGGACGGACCCTGCCCGACCAGCCGTCCGCTCCCGCCGACCCGTGGATCGTGCCCCCGCCGGCGGCCGCCGCCGGCGCGCCGCCGCCGGCGCGGCGGCGGGGGTGGCGCGTGGCGCTGCTCGCCGTCCTGAGCCTCACCGTGGCCATGGCCGTCGCCGGCACGGTCCTGTTCATCACCCGCACGCTGCCGCCCTACAACGCGGCTCGACACTTCCTCGACGACGTCACCCACGACCGGGCCACCGCCGCCGGCGTCCACCTGTGCTCCGCGGACGCCGCGTCGGCCGAGGGCGTCATCCAGGCCGTCCGGAGCCGGGTCGGCGGCGGCGTCCACTCCATCAGCGCCAACCCGCTCGGCGTCGACCGGTCCGGGAGCACGGCGACGGTGGACTTCACGGTCACGTACTCGGACGGGCGGTCCGGCCGGAGCTTCTCCCTCCCGGTGCGCGAGGAGCACGGCGGCTGGAAGGCCTGCCCGGCCTCGGGCTGAGGCGGGTCAGGCCAGGTTGCTGCGACGCGGGTAGGCGTCAGCCGGGTCGGTCAGCACGTTGACGAGCGCCGGTCCGGCGTGGGCGAACGCCCGGTCGAGGGCGGGACCGAGCTCCTCGGGGTCCCGCACCAGCTCGCCGGCCACGCCGAGCGCGGCCGCGACCAGGTCGTAGCGGGTCTCGGGGGCCAGGTCGGCCACGAGGTCCCGGCCGTAGAGCAGGTCCATCGGGTGCTTCTCCAGGCCCCAGATGCCGTTGTTGCCGACGACCGCCGTCACGTTGGCGTCGTGGCGGGCGAGGGTGTCGAGGTCGCCGAGCGTGAACCCGAGGGCGCCGTCGCCGAAGAGGGCGACGACCTGCCGAGCGGGGTGGGCGAGCGCCGCCGCGAGCGCGTAGCCCATGCCGGCGCCGAGGCACCCGTAGGGGCCAGGGCCCAGGAAGCACCCGGGGGTGAACGTGTCGACGTACCGGCCCGCGTAGGACACGAAGTCGCCGCCGTCGCCGATCACGATGGCGTCGCGGGCGAGGCGCGGCCGCAGCTCGCCGTAGACGCGCACCGGGTCGATCGGGGTCCCGGCTGCCGACAGGCGCGCCTCGTCGGCGGCCCGTCGGGCCTGCTCGTCGTCGCGGAGAACGGCGATCCAGTCGTCGCGCTCGGCGCGGGCCCCGCCGGCGCCGTTCGCCGCGGCCCGGTCGGCGAGGCCGGCCATCGTCCGTCGGAGGTCGCCGACGCAGGACGCCGCCAGCGGGACGTGCGACGCCACCGTCTGGGGCGCGTCGCCGAGGTGGACGACGGCGGCGGCGCCGAAGGCCCCGAAGCCGAGGCGGAAGTCGAGCGGGGTCCCGGCGACCACGACGACGTCGGCGCCCTCGAAGGCGAGCGCTCGCGCGCGCGAGAAGGCGAGCTCGTGGTCGGCGGGGACCAGGCCTCGGGCGAGGTCGTTGGCGAACACCGGGACGCGGAACTCGGCGGCGACGCGGGCCGTCTCGGCCTCGGCGCCGGCCCAGTACAGGTCGGCGCCGGCCATGAGGACCGGCCGGCGGGCCGAGCCGATCAAGCGGGCGATCGCAGCCAGCGCGTCGGGGTCGGGCTCGGGCCCGCGCAGGGCGTCGGGCTCCGGCCGGCCCGGGACCGGCGCGCCGCTCGGACCCCAGCAGTCGAGGGGCACGTCGAGGAAGGTCGGGCCGCGGTGCGGGGTGCGGGCGGCTCGGAGCGCGGCGTCGAGCGATCCGGGAACCTGGTCCGACGCCAGCGCGGTGGCGGCGTGCTTGGTGATCGGAGCCACGATCGGGACGTGGTCGAGCTCCTGGAGCGAGCCGGAGCCCCAGCGACGCAGGGGCGCCCGCCCGCCGATGACCGTCATCGGGGTGCCGTTCAGCGACGCGGTCGTGATGGCGCTGATCCCGTTCGTGACGCCCGGCCCGGCGGTGAGCGCGGCGGCGCCGACCCGCCGGGTCACCTTCGCCCAGCCCTCGGCAGCGAAGGCGGCCGTCTGCTCGTGGCGGGTGTCGACGAGGCGGATGCCGGCGTCGGCGCAGCCGTAGTAGAGGGGCCAGAGGTGGCCGCCGTTCAGGGTGAAGACGGTGTCGACGTCGTGGTGGCGGAGGGTCAGCGCGGCCAGGCGCCCGGCGTCGGGCTCCGTCACGCGGCCCGCGCGTGGTCGCGCACGAAGCCGTCGACGGCGTCGAACCACGCCGACGGGTTCTCGACCTGCGGCGAGTGCCCGGCGTCGGGGATCACGACGAGGCGCGCGCGGGGGATGGCGTCGGCCATAGCGCGCGACGCGGCCAGGAACGTGGCGTCCTGCTCGCCGACGAGCACGAGGGTGGGGCAGCCGAGCGTGCGCAGGGCGTCGAGCTGGTTCGGCTGGCGGACGATCTCGGCCGCCAGCGCCATCCACATGTCGCGGCTCAGCGCCGCCCACTTGCGGTCGCAGAACTCGCGGTAGCCGGGCCGCTCCGCGAGCAGCCGCCGGTACGCGGGTGTGCCGAGCGGGTCCATCTCGTCCTGGGCCGCCTTCAACGCCGCCATCCCCTGGGTGCGGGCGATCTCGACGCCGGCGTCGACGGTGGCGACGTCGACGCCGGGCGGGGGTCCCGGCGAGGTGTCCATGAGCACGAGGGCGTCGACGCGTCCGGGGTCGGCGAGGGCGAGGCGCCGGGCGACCATGCCCCCCATCGAGTGCCCGAGCAGGCGGAAGCGGCGCAGACCGAGCGCGTCGGCGACGGCGGCGGTGTCGGCGACCAGGCGGTCGAGCGAGTAGGCGGCCTCCCCGTGCGGATGGTCGCTCTCGCCGTGGCCGCGGTGGTCGAAGACGACCGCGGTGGCGTGCTCGGCGAGGCCCGGCACCTGGTCGGCGAAGTCCTCCTTGGCGCCACCGAAGCCGTGGACCAGCAGGAGCGGGGCCCCGTCGCCGGCGACCTCGACGGCCAGCCCGACGCCGTCGTCCATCTCGATGCGCATCCCCGCCTCCCGACGCTTCGGAGCCGACCAGCCGCCTCCTCGTAATGTACGGGGATGGCGCTCCCCGACGCCGCTCCGCCGCGCCCCCGTGCGGGCTGGATGCGGGCGCTGCGGCTGGTCGTGAGCGCTGCGCTCCTGGCCGTGCTGGTGAGCAAGATCGACTTCGAGGACCTCGTCCCGGGCCACCGGAGCCTGCCCGGCGCGGTGGCGTTCCTGGTGGCCGGGATCCTGCTGATGGCGGCCAGCATCGTCTTGGCGGCCTGGCGCTGGCAGAAGGTCCTCGAGGCGTTCGACGCCTTCGTGCCGCTGCGCCGACTCACCTCCCACTACTTCGCGGGCCAGTTCGTCGGCAACGTGCTGCCGTCCACGATCGGCGGTGACGTGCTGCGCGTGAGCCGCGTCGCCGGCGACGTCGGCGCCCGGGACACGGCCCTGGCGTCGGTGGTGATCGAGCGGCTGACCGGTTTCGTGTCGTTGCCCCTGCTGATCCTCCTCGGGTTCCTCGCCCGCCCCGACCTGGTCGGGGAGCCGAACGCCTGGATCGCGCTGACGTGCGGGGCCGGCACGATCGGCGTCCTCGGCCTGATCCTCGTGCTCGCCGGCCATCCGAACCTGGCCGGCCGGTTCACGAACCACGAGAACTGGATGCGGTACGTGGGCATGGTCCACGTGGGCGTCGACCGGCTCCGCCGCACCCCCCGCCGGGCGACGGAGGTGCTCGTCGCCGCCGTCGCCCACCAGGTGGCGGTCGTGGCCGCGGTCTACTGCGCGGTGCACACCGTCGGGCTGACGATCCCGAACGCGGCCGTCCTCGCGTACGTGCCCGCGGTCGCCATGGCCCAGGTGCTGCCGATCTCGGTGGGCGGCTTCGGGCTGCGGGAGGGCATGCTGGCGCTGCTGTTCCACCCGCTCGGCGCCGAGACGGGCGCGGCGGTCACGGTCGGGCTGCTCTGGTACGCCATGAACCTCATCGCCAGCCTCGGCGGCGCCCCCGCGTTCGCCATCGGCCAGCGACGGCACGTCCCGGTCGGAGGGAAGGCGTGACCGTCGCCCGGCCCGCCACCCGAGCGACGCGGTCGGCCGCGGCGGGCCGCCCGCGGCGGCTCCACCGGCGGCTCCCCGGCGCCCGGGTCCTCGCCAACGGCGCCGTCCTGTACTGGTGGGCGGAGGTGGCGTTCGTCGCCGTCTACTACGCCGTGTACTCGGCCATCCGGAACCTCAACGAGGGCACCACGGCCACGGCCCGCCACCACGCCCTGCAGATCATCGGCTTCCAGCGCGCGGTCGGGATCAACGCCGAGCACCAGCTCCAGCACTGGGCCCTCGGGTTCCGTCCCCTCATCATCATGTGCAACTACTTCTACGGGTCGCTGCACTTCGTGGTCACCGCCGGCGTGCTGATCTACCTGTTCCACCGGTGGCGGGACGACTACCCGCTCTGGCGGAACACCCTCGCGGTCGCGACCGGCCTGGCCCTGATCGGGTTCATCTTCTACCCGCTCATGCCGCCGCGGCTGCTCCCGGAGCACTACGGGTTCGTCGACACCCTGGAGAAGGACCCCGCGTTCTGGTCGTTCAGCTCCGGCGCCGTGAACAAGGTGTCGAACCAGTTCGCGGCGATGCCGAGCGTCCACTGCGCCTGGGCGCTGTGGTGCGCCTGCGCGCTGGTCCCCCGGCTGCGCCGCCGCTGGGCCCAGGTCCTGGCCGCCGTCTACCCGGTCGTCACCGTGACCGCCATCGTCCTCACCGCCAACCACTACTTCGTCGACGCCCTGGCCGGCTTCGCCGTCTTCGGCATCGGGTACGTGGTCGCCCGCGCGACGACGCGCGCCGGCCGCCGACCCCAGGCCGCCGCTGCCGCCGGGCCGCCCTGACCGGGCGTGGACCTCGACCACGTCGCGCTCGCCACCGTCGATGCGTCGGCTGCGATCGCCACCCTGGTCGGCGAGCTCGGCGCCACGGTGCTGTCCGGCGGCCAGTTCCCCGGGTTCCGCCCCGTGCAGCTCCGGGTGGGCGACGCCGACCGGGGGATGACGGTCGAGCTGCTCGAGCCGTGGGACGTCGCCGGCCGGGACTTCCTGGCCCGGTTCCTCGCCCGCCACGGCGACGGACCCCATCACCTGACGTTCAAGGTGGACGACCTCGACGAGGCGCTCGGGGCGCTCCGCGCGAGCGGCCGCAGCCCGGTCGGCGTCGACCGCTCCGATCCGACGTGGCTCGAGGCCTTCGTGGTGCCGGCGGAGGCGTTCGGCACGGTGGTGCAGCTGGCCCAGGCGGCCGAGCCGGGCGACTTCGCGGCCCGCTTCGCGCTCGTGGCCCGCGACGGGCCCCTCGCCGACCCGGCCTGGTGGCCGGCCCCGCCACCGCGCGCCGTCGTGCCGGCGCTGCTGCGGCGCGTGGTGCTGCGCACCCCGTCCCGGCGTGAGGCCCTGGCCTTCTTCGGCCGCCTGCTCGGCGGCCGTGAGGTCGGCGCGACGGACGGCGCGACCGAGCTCGCCTGGCCGGGCGGCGCCCGCCTCCTCCTCGAGGACGGCGGTGGGCGGCCCGGGATCGATCGGCTCGAGCTGGTCGGGGCGGCGCCGGCCCGCACGGTCGCCGGCACCCGGGTCGTCGGGTCGTGAAGGCGTCAGCTCCGACGCTGCCGGAGGCGACGGCGCTGCACGATGAGGCCGGCGATGAACCCGAGCAGCGCGGGGAAGGCGATGACGAAGAAGACCGGGGTGGTCACCTGGGCGAAGACGAAGTCGATGCTGGTCGTCTCGGTGTTCACGAGCGCGAACACGAGCACGAGGACGAGGATGACGATGGCGACGACCTCGCGGGCGCTGGGCCGCCACGGCGGTTCGCCGCGCCCGGCGGCGGCCCAGTACTCATCGTCCCGCTGCTCGGCCATCACCGCTCCCGTCGTCGCGGGGATGTTACCGAGCGGTCCCGACGAGCGGCGGGGCCCCGACCACCATGGAGCGGATGTGGACGGGGCTCGCCGCGACGAGCCCTCGGACGCAGTCGCGCACGGCCCGGTCGGCGAGCGAGAGCGCCGAGTCGCGCGCGCTGACGAGAGCCAGGCGACGCGGCGGCACGTCGGCGAGCGGCACCGTGCGCACGCCGATCAGCTCGGTCGGGACCGCCGTCTCGGGGAGCACCGAGGCGCCGGCGCCGGCCGCGACGAGGTCGGCGATGAGCCGGATGCCCTCGACCTCGACCGTGACCGGCAGCGTCAGGCCGCGCGCGGCCGCGGCGTGCTCGACCTCGTCCCGCAGCGGGTTGACGCGCGGCGGCAGGACGAGCCCGTAGGTGGCGAGGGCGTCGAGGAGGACGGGGCCCGAGGGGAGCGGCGCGTCGACCGGGACCACCCCGACCAGGGCCTCCTCGAGGAGCGTCTCGGCGACCAGGCGGCGCTCGTGGACCGGCTCGGTGACGACGGCCTGGGCCAGCTCGCCGGCGAGCACCTCGGTGACGAGGCGCTCGGACGCGCCCTCGTTCACGCGCAGGCGGACGCCGGGGGCCCGGGCCCGGAGCTCGGTGACGAGGCGGGGCACGATCCAGCGGCTCGCGGTGCCGACGGTGCCGAAGCTGGCGTGGCCGGCCTCGAGGCCCTGCAGCATCGAGAGGTCGGCCCGAAGCGCCTCGAGCTCGCGCCGGACCCGGCGGGCGCGGTCGATGACGCGCTCGCCGCACTCGGTCGGGGTGGCGCCGCGGCGGCCGCGGGTCAGCAGCTGGGCACCGAGCTCGGCCTCGAGCTGGCGGACCTGCTCCGAGACGTTCGACTGGACGGTGGCCAGGGCGTCGGCGGCGGCGGTGAAGGACCCCTGCTCGGCGATGGCGAGGACGGTGTCGAGGTGCCGGAGCTCCACGCCGCCACCGTAGCATCGCTGTACTCGATGGTAATGATCAGTAGAGACTGTTGGACAGATTGCCGGGCCTCGGGCACGATGAAGGGGCAGACGCCGCTGGGAGCCGACCTCCCCCCGGGTCGGCTCCCCGGCACTGCGCCTGCCCCCTGGCAAAGGACGGCCTTGGCCCTCGACACGGTGTCGAACCTCATCTTCACCGGCCCGCTGACGTGGACCGCCGAGGCTGCCTGCACCGGCCAGACGAACCTCTTCTTCGCCCCGGCCGGCGAGCGCCCCGAGACCCGGGTGCTGCGCGAGCAGCGGGCGCGTGCGGTCTGCGAGGCCTGCCCGGCCCTCGGGCCGTGCCGCGAGTGGGCCCGCGAGCACCGCGAGTACGGCTACTGGGGCGGCGAGTCCGAGGAGGAGCGCGCCGCGGCCGGGTACCGGGTCGACATGCCGGTCGGGCGCGTCGCCCGCTACCCGAAGGGCGACGGCCAGCCGGTGAAGCCCCGCGAGTCGCGCGTCGCCTGAGCGCGGGCGCGCCCCGCCGCCCGTGCGGGCCCGTCATCACTAACCTCGCCCGGCGTGCCGCCCGAGGGTGTCGACGTGGCCGCGCTCCGACCCTGGTTCGCCGCGCACGTCGAGGGCGCGAGCGGCGCGCCCCTCGAGGCCGAGCTCATCGCCGGGGGGCGCTCGAATCTCACCTACGTGATCAGCGACAGCGCCCGCTCCTGGGTGCTCCGCCGGCCGCCGCTCGGGCACGTGGTCGAGACCGCGCACGACATGCGCCGCGAGTTCCGGGTGCTGTCAGCCCTGGCCGGCACCGAGGTGCCGGTCCCCCAGGTCCTCGCCTTCGGTGACGACGCCGCGCTGATCGGGGCGCCCTTCTACGTGATGGAGCGCGTCGAGGGCCGCATCCTGCGGACCAAGGAGGAGATGGCGACCCTCGATCCCGCCGAGGCGCGCGCCTGCTCCGAGGCCCTGGTCGACGTGCTGGCGGCGCTGCACTCGGTGGACTACGAGGCCGTGGGCCTGGCCGACTTCGGACGGCCCGACGGGTTCTTGGCCCGCAACGTGGCGCGATGGGGCAAGCAGTGGCAGGCCAACAAGACGCGCGAGCTGCCGGCGCTCGACGAGCTCGGTCGCCGGCTCGACGCCGCGCTGCCCGGCTCCGGTCCCCCGGCCGTCGTGCACGGCGACTACCGGCTCGACAACACGATGCTCGCCCAAGGCGACCCGGGGCGGATCGCGGCGGTGCTCGACTGGGAGATGTCGACGCTCGGCGACCCGCTCACCGACGTGGGGCTCCTCCTCGTGTACTGGGGCGGCGACGAGCACCTGGCCACGCTGTCGGCCCAGGGGGTCGGGGACATCCCCGGCTTCCTCTCCCGCGACGAGATCGTCACCCGGTACGCCGAGCGCTCGGGACGCGACGTCGAGCACCTCACGTTCTACGTGGTCTTCGCCATGTACAAGCTGGCGATCATCGTGGAGGGGATCCAGGCCCGGTTCCTGATGGGCAAGACGCTCGGCGACGGGTTCGCCGACATGGGCGCCACCGTCACGAACCTCGCCGAGCAGGGCCTGGCCCTCGCCGACGCCTCCGACGACGCCGCGCTAGGAGGGTGAGTCGCACGCCGCCACCTGGTACTCGGTGACCGAGGCGCGGGCCATCAGACGTGGCGGCTGATGAACCCGCGGCGCCGGAACGTGGCGAGCATCCGGGTGAGGAACCACACCGAGGCGACGCCGACCGCGACCGCGCCGACCGCGCCGAGGCCGACCTGGTCCCACGGCAGCGGGTGCCCGACGACGACGGCCCGCGCGGCCGCGAACACGTGGGTTGTAGGCAGGGCCTGCGCCACGGGCTGCAGGGCACCCGGGAGCGCGCTCACGGGGTAGAAGATGCCGGACATCGGCAGCAGGAAGGCGATGAAGCCCCAGGTGAGGATCTCGGCCCCCTGCCCGACGCGCAGGATGAGCCCGATCACCACGAGCGCCACCGACCAGCCGACGGCGAGCAGGATCACCACGAGTGGGACGAGCGCGAGGCCCAGCGTCGTGATGTCGAAGGCGAAGAGGGCCAGCGCCACCAGCGCGACGACCGTGACCCCGATCGCGAGGCGCGCCAGCCCGAACAGGACCACGCCGGCCCCGTACTCGAGCTCCGTCAGCGGCGTCACCATGAGGTTCAGCAGGTTGCGCGACCAGGTCTCCTCGAGGAAGCCGGTGGCGAGGCTGATCTCGGCCTGAAACACCACGTGGAAGAGCACGATCCCCGCGAGCAGGAACGCGGCGCTGGCGGCGGCGGTCCCGTGCTGCCGCCCGAAGTACACGCCGATGGCGCCGAAGAGGATGGCGTCGACGACCGGCCACACGATGACGTCGAACCAGCGTTGCGGGGCGCGCCGCAGCACGAAGCTCTGGCGACGGGCGATGGCACGGACCCGCTGGGCTCGCATCACGACACCGCCCGGGCGTCGCTGATCGGCTCGGTCCCGCCCTCGGCGAGGTGCAGGAACACGCCTTCGAGGTCGGTGCGCCCGAACCGGGCCGCGACCGCGTCCGGCGGTCCGTCGGCCACCACCCGGCCGCCGGCGACGAACACGACGCGCGTGCAGAGGCGCTCGACCTCCTGCATGTTGTGGCTCGTGACGAGCAGCGCGGTGCCGTCCTCGGCGCAGAGCCGCTCGAGCCCGCTGCGGACCCGGTGCGCGACGTCGGGGTCGAGGGACGCCGTCGGCTCGTCGAGCACGAGCAGCCGGGGCTGGTGGAGCGTCGCCTTCACGATCCCGATCAGGGTCCGCTGCCCGGACGACAGCTCGTTGCCCATGACGGTCCCGAGCGACGCGACCCGGAACCGCTCGAGGCCCCGCGCCACCGCCTGCCGCCCGTCGACGATGCCGTAGAGGTCGGCGAACAGCTCGAGGAACTCGCGGACCCGCAGCCGCTCCGGCAGGGGCAGGTAGCCGGCGGCGAAGCCGACCTGCTCCATCGCCGCGCTCCGCTGGCCGGGCAGCCGTCGGCCCACGACCTCCACCTCGCCCGCGTCCGGCGTGATCACCCCGAGCACCATCAGCAGCGTCGTGGTCTTCCCCGCCCCGTTGGGCCCGAGGAGCGCGACCCGCTCACCGCCGCCGACCCGGAGGTCGACGCCGTCGACGGCACGTACCCGTCGGAACTGCTTGACGAGGCCGCGCGCGGAGAGGACGGCCTCGGACTCGGACATCCCGCCAGTGTCGCAGACGCCCGCCACCCGGACGCTCGCGTTTCCGGCCGCGGCTCCACGGTCGGTCGCGACCCGCCCTCGATCGGCGAGACGGACGGCGTCCACCATCCACGTCGAGAACGTGGTGAGGCCGCCGCACACCCCGACGCTCAGCCGCGACCGGACCCAGCGCGTCGGCGCCCAGCGCTCGGGCGCCAACGTGGTGACGAGCCCGAGTCCGAGGCGCCAACCACGTTGACGATGAACACGGCCCACGGGAAGGCGCCCGCGCGGGCGGGCATCGCGACGGAGAGCTTCGTAGCGGCCGAGCGCCCCCAGCCCCGCCGCCGACCGCCACCGCCATCAGCACGTCGAGCCACGGGCCGCGCCGGTGACGCCGACCCCCAGGTGTGCCGTCGACACCGGCGTCGCCGGGTCGGCGGGCGGCACGTCTCGCCCCGGGGTGTCGAGGCCGTGCTTCGGACGGAGCTCGCCTCGCATCAGGGCCTTCCCCGCGTCGCCGGGTCCGGTCAGGACCCATCAGCCCGGCACGGTCACCAGCCGGGCGGTTTCGACGAGCTCCATCGCCGCGTCGCAGGCCACCTGCCAGCATGGCGGCCGGCGATCGTCGCGGAGGGGAGGCCCGGTGGGCGTGCTCGACGGGGTGCGGGTGGTGGAGCTGGCCGAGCACGGCTTCGTGCCGTCGTGCGGCGCCGTGCTCGGGGACTGGGGCGCGGAGGTCGTGAAGATCGAGCGTCCGAGCGGCGACCCGCTGCGCGCCATCATGGGCGCGGGCCTCGTGGCCGACACCGGCGACGTGAACTTCCTGTGGGAGCTGTACAACCGCAACAAGCGGGGCGTGGCGGTGGACCTGCGTGTCCCCGAGGGACGCGCCGTGTTCGACCGGCTGCTCGCCGACGCCGACGTGCTGCTCACGAACTTCCTGCCGTCGGCGCGCGTGAAGCTGCGGGTCCAGCCCGAGGACTGCTGGGCCGTGAACCCGCGGCTCATCTACGCCCGCGGCCACGGTCAGGGGCAGCGGGGGCCGGACGCCGACCACGGTGGCTTCGACGCGGTCTCGTTCTGGGCCCGGGGTGGGCTCGGTCACGTGCTGACCCCGCCCGGCGGGCCGCTCGTGATGCAGCGCGGTGCGATGGGCGACGCGCCGAGCGGCGCGATGCTGGCCGGGGCGGTCGCCGCGGCGCTGTTCCGGCGCGAGCGCTCGGGCCGGGGCATGGTCGTTGACGTCGCCTTGCTGAACACGGCGGTGTGGCAGCTCAGCGTGGATCTCACCGCCACCGCCATCCGCGGGACGAACCCCGAGCCGTTCGGAGGCTCGGGGGTGCTGCCGAACCCGCTCGTCGGCCCGTACCGCACCGGCGACGGACGGTGGCTCCTGCTCAACATGCTCGACGACACCCGCCACTGGGCGCCGACGTGTCGCGGCCTCGGCCTGGAGGGCCTCGTCGACGACCCGCGGTTCGCCGACACCGCGGCCCGGGCGGCCAACCGGGTGGCGCTGCACGAGCGCCTGGCCGAGCGGATCGGCTCGCTCCCCCTGGCCGAGCTGCGGACCCGGCTGGAGGGCGAGGACACCATCTTCTCGGCGTTGGCGTCCCCGGTCGAGGTCGTCGACGACCCGCAGGTGCTCGCCAACGGCTACCTGGCGTCGCACCCGACCCGCGCCGGGGTGCGGCTGGCGTGCGCGCCGATGCAGTTCGACGACGAGATGACCGAGATCCGCCGGCCCGCGCCCGGGACGGGCGAGCACACCGACGAGGTCCTCGGCGAGCTCGGCTACGACGCCGACGACATCCTGACGCTGCGCCAGGCGGGGGCGGTCGCGTGAGCCCGCCGGCGGCGACCTAACGTGACCGGATGGCGGACGGCCTGACCTGGGAGCAGCAGCCCGAGCGCGCGCTGCGGCGCCCGCTCCTCGTGGCCGGGTTCGAGGGATGGAACGACGCCGCCGACGCGGCCTCGAGCGCTGCCGGCTGGCTCACCCAGCACGGCCGGGCCACCCGGTTCGCCTCGATCGACCCCGAGGAGCACTTCGACTTCCAGTCGCGGCGGCCGCAGGTGTCGCTGGTCGAGGGCGTCACCCGCCAGATCACCTGGCCCGAGAACCTGTTCTTCGCGGTCGGGTACGAGGAGCGCGACCTGGTGGTGCTGCGAGGGATCGAGCCGAGCTATCGATGGCGCTCGTTCTGTCGGGCGGTCGCGACGATCGCCCAGGAGACCGGCTGCGAGATGGTGGTCACGTTCGGGGCCCTGCTGGCCGACGTGCCGCACACGCGCGCGGCGCGCGTCACCGGGACCGCCACCGACACCGACCTCATCACGCGCCTCGGCCTGGCCCAGTCGCGGTACGAGGGCCCCACGGGCATCGTCGGGGTGCTCAACGACTACTGCCGGTCGGAGGGGCTGCCGTCGGTCTCGCTCTGGGCCCCCGTCCCGCACTACCTGGCGGCGCCCCCGAACCCACCGGCGACGCTCGCCCTCCTCGAGCGCTTCGCCGGCCTGGCCGGCCTGCAGGTCGACCTGGCCCGCCTCGAGGGCACGGCTCGGGCCTGGCGGGAGAAGGTCGACGAGGTCGCGTCGGGTGACGACGACGTCCGCAACTACGTCTCCACGCTCGAGGAGCGCTTCGATTCCGAGGCGACCGCCGACGGCGGGGTGTCCGACAAATCGTGGGGTCGTCTGCCCAGTGGTGACGAGCTGGCTCGCGAGGTGGAGCGGTTCCTCCGCGAGCAGCGCGACGACGGCTGACCAGCGGCGCTCCCGTCGACGGCGCGGCGGCGGGTGGCCGGCGGCCCGCCGTGCCCGTCGCGCGAGCTGCGCTCGAGCGGCCCGGATTCAGTCGAGCAGGTCGCGGGCCACGGCCTCCCACAGCGCCTCGGACAGCCCGAGCGACTGGACGTCGACCCGCTCGTCGTTGCCGTGGAACATGGTGGCGTAATCCTCGAACGACAGCCGCCGCGAGAACAGCGCGAACCCGTACCCGACCGAGCCGGCGCGGCGGAAGAACCGGTTGTCGGTGCCGCCGACCATCAGGAACGGCACCAGCCCCGACCCGGGCACCAGTCGGCCCGTGACGCGGGCGAGCGAGTCCCAGAGCGGCGTGTCGATCGGCGAGGCCGTCGACGGGTCGTCGTTCGATTCGACTTCGACCCGGTCGGCGAGGTCTCCGAGCGCCTCGCGCAGCTCGGCCAGCGCCTCTTCCCCGGTCTGGCCGGGCAGGGTTCGGATGTCGACCTCGAGCTCGACGAGGTCCGGGATGACGTTGGTCTTCGTTCCGCCCCGCGCCACCGTGGGCGCGAACGTGGTGTGGGTGCAGGCGTGCACGATCCGGGACATGCCGAGGGGCAGCTCGGACAGGACCCCGGGCAGCTCGGCGGGGTCGAGGAGCGCCCGGCGCAGCTCGGGCGGGTACTCCATGCCCTCGACGAAGCGACGCCACACGTCGTCGAAGTGCGCCTCGGGCTGGTAGGCCGCGAGGCGCCGCACGACCTCGGCCGCGGTGACGAGGGCGTTGTCGGTGCGGAACGGCTGCGAGCCGTGCCCGGGCGTCCCCCGGACCCGGAGCTTCGACCAGAGGGTCCCCTTCTCGGACGTGAGCACCGGCAGTCGCACCGAGTCGCCCGCGGGCATCTGGTAGCCGCCGGATTCGGTGAGCACGTAGTCGGCGTAGACCACGTCGCGCTGGTGCTCGACCAGCCACTTGGCGCCCCAGGTGCCGAGCGCCTCCTCGTCGGCCACCGCCAGGTAGATGAGGGTCCCGCGCGGCGTGAACCCGGACTGGGCCAGGTGGCGCACGGCCACGGCCTGGGACGTGGTGATGTTCAGCATGTCGACGGCCCCGCGGCCCCACACGAACCCGTCGACGAGCTCGGCCGCGAACGGGTCCCGGCTCCAGCCGTCGGGGTTCACCGGCACGACGTCGGTGTGGCCCATCAGCAGGAGGCTCGGCGCCTTGGGGTCGCTGCCCTCGATGCGCGTCACGAGACTGGTCCGTCCGGGCTGGGGCTCGTAGCGCTCGACCTCGAGCCCGGCGGTGCCGAGGTAGGCCTCGAGCGCGTCCACGCTGCGGAACTCGGCCCCCGATTCGACACGCCCGTCGTTCACGCACGCGTTCCGGATCAGGACCTGCAGGAGGTCGGTGGTCTCGGCCGTGGTGTCCGCCCGGTCGGCGCTCACGGCAGGCCAGGGTACCCGGACGGTCCGAGCGGCCCCGAGGGGACGGGCTCGGACGCGTCAGCTCGGGACCGCTTGGAGCGACGCGACGTCCCGGACGCTGCCGTCCCGGGCGAGGCGAGGGAGCGCCCGCGGGTCGCCCTTGAGGTAGACGTCGAGGAAGTCGACCGTGGTGCGCGTGACGACGCGCGCGGTGGCGTCGTCAGCGGGTGACGCCTGGTACGGCGTACGGTGACCGGCGCCGTGGAGGCTCTCGAAGAACTTGGGTGGCGTCGCGCCCGCAAACGCGGTGACGCTGCGGTCGTACGGGTTCTCGGTGTCGGCGTCGCCGTGGACGAGCAGCAGCGGGACGTGCCCGTCGACGAAGTAGCCGCCGAGCGGGAACGCCGGGACACCCGGGTTGAACTGCTCCGAGCCCGCGAGCGACACCGCGGCGCGCAGGCGGGGGTCGCGACAGCAACGGTTCAGGAGTCCGAGGACGACCTCGGCGCCGAGCGAGTGGCCGGCCACCCCGACGCGGGTCGCGTCGACGCGGCCGGCGAGGGTGCCGGTCGGCGCCGCGCTCTCGGCGAGCGTCTCGTCGATCACGAAGCGGACGTCGGCGGGCTCGTTGGCGTAGTCGGAGGCGTCGAGCCCCGCGGCGGCGTCGTGGCTGGTGCGCGGGAAGGTCGGCGCCGCCACCAGGTACCCGGCCGAGGCCCACGCGGTGAGAAGGGCGTGGTAGTCGGCGGGGGTCTGGTCGTAGCCGTGCAGGAACACGAGCAGCGGCAGCGGGCCGGCGCGGTGCGCGGCTCGCACGAAGGTGAAGGTGGTGACGAGGGTGCGCTGCCGGGCGGCGTCGACGAGGGTCTGGGTGCTCGCCACGGTCACCGGCTTCGGGGCCGGGCGGGCCGGCGCGGCGCCGGGCACCGGCGACGACACGGCACCCCAGCCGACCAGCGCGACGAGCACGGTGACGGCCGCGACGGGCGACGTCCGCGGTGACCGCCTCGCCGGCCGATCTCGGGCCGGGACCACGACCGCGCGAGGGGGGCTACCCGGTCGGCGCGGGGCGGAGCGCGGCCGGCAGCTCGTCGGGGTCGAGGCGACGCAGGGTCGCGAAGCCGTCCCGGCCGACGTAGGTGTCCTCGCCGAGCATGCGACCCTCGCTGTCGTAGGGGTAGAAGACGCCCATCCGCGTCTCGTAGAGGTAGTGCGCGTCGGGGTCGTCGACGGGGCGACCGGCGGCCTGCAGGGCCCGACCCGGGTACACGATCCGCATCACGCCGTCGGTGGCGATGCAGTCGTCGTCGACGACGAGCCGCTCGACGTCGTACTCGAGGTTCGTGGCGCCGGACGCGATGTAGTCGCGGTAGAACGACGTCACGGCGGCGCGCCCCTTCGGCCCGGCGTCGGTGGGCACCGCGCCCCACTGGTGGTACTGCGGGTCGGGGGCGAGGGTGGCGAGCAGCGCGTCGAGGTCGCCCGCCGCCTCGGCGTGCATGTGGGCGAGCAGGTTGGTGAGGAGGGCCCGGCGCCGGGCGTCGGTCTCGGCGGCGAGGCGGGCCTCGACGACCCGCCAGGTGAGGGTGGGGTCGATGGCGGTCACGACGGCACGGTACCCGTGGTGCGCGTCGCCGTCTACGACGCCCGGTAGAGCAGCCGCCCCTCGTCTCGCCAACGCTCGACGCCGCCCTCGAGGACCATGTGCTCGAGGTGGGCGAACGTCTCGCTCTCGGCCATCACGCCCCAGTGCTTGCGCGGGAAGATCTCGTGGGAGAGCTCAACGACGGTCGCGGCTCCGAGCTGCTTGGAGGCGTCGCGCAAGAGGCGCATCCGCTCGTCGTGGTGGCGCTTGATGGCGTCGACGCGACCGGGTACGTCGTCGAACGGATGGCCGTGGGCCGGCAGCCCGAGCGTGACCCCGTCGAGGGCGGCGACGAGGTCGAGGGTCTGGATGTACGACTTCAGCGCGTCGGCGCCGTTCCCCACGCCGGAGATGTGGGGCGTGATGGTGGGCAGCACGTGGTCGCCGCTGATCAGCACGCCGTGCTCGGGGTCGTACAGGCAGAGGTGGTCGATGGTGTGGCCGGGCGTGTGGATCGACACCCACTCCCGCCCGGCCAGCTCGAGCCGCTGGCCGTGGACGACCCGCCGCGTCGGCGCCGGGGGCGCGAACAGCCAGCGCAGGGCGCGGATGACGAGGCGGCGCCGGAGCGGCGGCCCGGTGTGGCGGCTCCCACCCCAGGGCGTCTCCCCGCCCCACGGGACCGACTGGGCCTGGGTCTGCTCGGTCGGGTTGTCGCGGAGCGGGTCGCCGGCGTAGTCGTCGTCGTGGTCGGCGACGGTCGGGATCTCCTCGCCGAGGTCCAAGGCTTGGGCCGCGGCGGCGGCGACGCGCTCCGCTTCCCGCGCCGCCTCCTCGCTGGGCAGGTGCCGACGCCGCCGGCTCTCGTCCAGCGACCAGGTGGTGAAGGCCCGGTGGGCGATCAGCTCGGCGCCGGCCTCCCGCTTGAGGCGACCGGCCCCGCCGAAGTGGTCCGGGTGGGAGTGGGTGACGATCACGGTGTGGACGTCGCGCAGGCGGAAGCCGGCCGCCTTGAGCCGGGCCTTCAGGGCCCGCCAGGACGTCGGGCCGGGCAGGCCGGGGTCGACGACGGCGAGGCCGCGGTCGTCGAGCAGCCCGTAGGTGTTGACGTGGCCGAGGCCAGGCATCCAGATCGGGAGCTGCATCCGGATGATCCCCGGTGCGACCTCGGTGATCTCCTCGGAGGCCGGCTCCTGCTCCTGCTTGCGCGGCCTGGACGCTCGCGTCGGCGAGTCGCCCGGCCGACGCGCGACGTCGGTCACCCGCTCATTCTACTGAACCCCGTCGCCACGCTGGCCGGGGCGGCCACGACCAGGGCACCGCGAGGCGTGTCACGCGTGCGCCGTGCGGACCGGCGCGGTCAGGACGCGGCGGCGGTGGGTGCGTGCCTCGGCCACGGCCGGACGCGTTCGAGGAGCGCCGCCGCCACCAGGCAGTGCTCGTCCTCGTGTCGGCGGGCCACGACCTGGAGCCCGACCGGCATGCCGTCGACCGTCCCCGCGGGGATGCTGCACGCGGGCTGGCCGCTCAGGTTGAAGGGCATCGTGAACGCGGCCGAGAGCCCGGCCAGCGACACCTCCTTGCCGTTCACCGTCCCGTACAGGCGACCCTCGGCCTCGAACGCGGGCGTCGGCGTCGTCGGGGTGAGGAGCAGGTCCACGGCCTCGAAGACCCGGGCGGCGGCGGCGACGGCCGCTCGCCGACCGCGGATCGCCTTCAGGACCACCTCGGGGCGGAGCCGCTCGTAGGAGAGGAGCGCGGCGCGCATGACGTCGGTGAGCTCGTCGGCGTGGTCGCGCATCACCTCGTAGTGCGTGGCGAGGTCGTCGAGCATGGAGAGCACGGTCCAGGACGTCCCCGGCTTCGGGAACACCGCCGGCACGTCGACGAGCTCGAGGCCCGCCTCCTCGATGAGCACCGCGGCGGCGTCGTGAGCGACCGCCTCGACGGCCGGCTCGGCGCTGGCGTACCCGAGGGTCGACGACCAGCCGACGCGCCGACCGCGCAGCGCGGCCAGCGCGTCGCCGCTCGTCACCGCGTCCTCGAGCGAGCCCGGCGGTCGTGCCAGCGACGTCGGGTCGGTGACGGTCGGCCCCGCGATGACGTCGAGGTACCGGGCGGCGTCGCGAACCGAGCGCACGATGGGGCCGGGCACCGACGTCATGGAGAACGAGTAGGGGCCGGGCCCCGCCCCGGTTCGTCCGTAGGTGGTCTTCATCCCGGGGAGGCCGCAGTACGACGCGGGGATGCGGATGGAGCCGCCGCCGTCGCTGCCGGTGCAGGCGGGGAAGATCCCGGCCGCCACCGCCGCCGCCGAGCCACCCGACGATCCGCCGGGGGTGCGCTCCGGGTTCCACGGGTTGCGGGTGACGCCGTGGATCGGGGTGTTCGTGAAGCTCACGGCGCCGAACTCCGACGCGGTGGTGAGCCCGACGAGCACGGCACCGGCGCCGCGCAGGCGGGCGACCTCGGTGCTGTCGGCGCCGGCGACGGCGTCGCGGTACGCGAGGGTGGCGTGCGTCTCGGGCCAGCCGGCCACGCTCGCCAGCTCCTTGACCCCCATCGGCACGCCGGCGAGGGGTCCGGGGTCGCCGCCCGAGCGGACCGACGCGTCGACGGCGTCGGCTTGGGCCCGCGCGCCGTCGGCGTCGAGGAACCACACCGCGTTCAGGGCGGGGTTGCGCGCCGCGATGGCCGCGAGGCAGCCGTCGAGCAGCTCGGTGGCGGCCAGCGCGCCGGCCCGGACCTCGTCGGCCAGCTCCCACGCGTCCCGGCCCATCAGGCTCATCGCTCGGTCACCGCCTTGTGGAGCTCGGCGAAGGCCTCCTCGAGGCCGGCCTCGAGGACCTCGAGGTCGGGCCACAGGTCGCGGTCGGCGAGGAGGCCGATGTGGAGGTGCCCGCAGTACGAGAGGATGGCGACGCCGAGGTTGAGGTTCTTGGCCAGCGGCACCATCGGGTAGGCCTCGAGCATGCGGGCGCCCATCGCGTAGAGGGGGACCTGGGGCCCGGGCACGTTCGTGCACACCAGGTTGCAGAACGGCTGGTGCTCGGCGAGGCGGGCGCCGAGCCCCAGCAGCGTCGGGGCGAGGTACTCGGTGACGTGGAACAGCGCCGCCGCGCCGACGGCTTGCTCGCGAGCCTTGAGGTCCTCGGTGACGGCGCGGACCTGGGCCAGGCGACGCCGCGGGTCGCGCTCGGCGACCGCCAGCGGCACGAACATGGCCGACAGCCGGTTGCCGAGGCGGAGGTGGTCGTCGTCGTCGCGCACCGACACGGGGCAGAAGGCCTTGAGGGTCAGCTCGGGGGTGAGCTCGCCGCGGGATTCCAGGAGCCGCCCGAGCCCGCCGGCGACGCCGGCGAGGATGACGTCGTTCACGGTGCCGCCCTCGACCGCCCGCACCGCCTTGACTTCGTCGAGCGGCAGGCGCACCGAGCCGAAGCGGCGGCCGCGCCCGACGACGCGGTTCAGCGAGGTGCGCGGGGCGACGAGACCGTGGTCGGCGAGCGTGGCGACGGCGCGGGCGAGCCGCGCCACCCGCTCGGCTCGCGGCTTGGGGTCTTCGGCGGCCTGCTGGGCGCCGCGTGCGAGCTCGCCGAGCTGGTCGACCTGCTCGCGGACGGTGTCGAGGAGGAGTCGCGCCGGCCGGGGGGCGGGCTCTGGTTGCCACGGCGCCAGCCTCACCGGGCCGGCGGCGTCGCGGTGGACGTCGAGGAGCACGGTGGCGACGTCGACGCCGGAGACCCCGTCGACGAGGGCGTGATGGGTCTTCTGGACCAGGGCGACGTTGCCGCCGTCGAGCCCCTCGACGAACCACAGCTCCCACAGGGGGCGGCTCCGGTCCAGCAGCTGGGCTTGGAGCCGCTCGAAGAGGGTGAGCAGCTGCGTCCGCTCGCCCGGAGCCGGCAGCGCCGTGAGCCGGACGTGGTAGGAGATGTCGAAGCGATCGTCGTCGACCCAGATGGGCTGCCCGGCGCCGAGGGGCACGGTCTGCACTCGCTGGCGGAACCGCGGGATCCGTTCGAGCCGCGCCGCGACGTGGTCGCGCGCGCGGGCCAGCCGGAAGCGGCCCTCGGGCCCGAAGAACGGCTCGCCTTCGAAGACCGCGAGGGCGCCGTGGTGCATCGGCGTCTCGAGCGTCTCGAGGTGGAGGAAGCTGGCGTCGAGCGCGCTCAGCCGCTCGTGAGGCACGGACGCAGGCTATGGGTCGGACCCCGGCCCGGCCAGCGCGTCACGCGAAGCGGAAGCGGGGCGCCCCGGAGTCGGCTGGGCAACGTCCGGCTCAACGGGGCGCCCCATTAGCCCGGCCGTTCCCGCGGCGGTGGGGCTGGGCAGTGACCGCTCGGCGCGGGAGCCGGCCCGGGCGACCGAGGGCGACCGTGCCGGGCGGTCGCCATGCCGAAAGCATCTTCGTGGAGGTTCGCCGCGAGCGCAAGGGTCATCTCGTCGCGGTGCGCCGTCGTGTGCTTGATCAGCGGTGTCGCGTCGTCGCACCTCCCGTCGTTGCCGCCGCCCGGCTGGCGTCGGGCTCGCCCCGGGCTGTGACCGGTCCCAGGAACCACAGGGGCCCCAGCCGTGCACGCGAGCTGGGTCCGATCCCGGCGGTCCGCGCCTTCGCGGGGACGTCGTGATGTCGCGTTTGGCCGCTTCCAGGCGTCGGGTGATGGCTTCTGGGGACGTCACCGGGACACGGGCGCGGCCACGCCGTGACCTCGCGCTCAGGTGGCGCAGGCCGTGAAGCCGAGGGCGGCGGCGATGCTGTTGGCCTGGTCGGAGAGGCCGTTGAGCACGTTGACCTGGCCGGTGCTGCGGGTGAGCAGGTCGTTGTAGCCCTCGCCGGACCGGGTGCGGTCGGCGAGCGCGTCGAGCTGGTCGGCGTAGCGGCCGAGCAGCGACGCGAACCGCTGGATCTCGCCGACGCGAGAGGCGGGCGGGTTCAGCGCGCCGATGGCCTGGGCGCGGCCACGCAGCTCGGACGCCGCCGCGTGCAGGTAGCGCGCCACGCGCGCGCCCTTCGCGGTCGGGTCTTGGGCGTTCACCAGGTCGGTGCTCGCCCGTTGGAGGTGCTGACACTCAGCGTTGACCTTGGCGATCAGCTGGGACTGGCTCAGCGCCTTGCCGGGTCCACCGCCACCGCAGGCTGCGAGGAGGACCGCCACGGCCCCGGCTGCCGCGCTCCTTCGCAACCGCTCCTCCGATCCTCGGATGCGGGGCACGGTACCCTCGGGTCGTGCTTCCCGACTACGCGAACTACGAGAGCGCGATCGGTCTCGACTGGTACGCGCTGGACCCGAACCTGGCCTCGCTGCTCGACCGCCTGCTACCCGACGCCGACGACCGGGCGTTCGCCGAGGAGCACGTGGCGCGGTACGGCGTCCTGTGCGGCGGCGAACTGGCCCGGCGCGCCGAGGTGACCGACAAGCACGGTCCGGTGCTCCGCCGCTACGACCGCTGGGGTCAGGAAGTCGACACGGTCGAGCATCATCCGACGTGGCTGGCGAGCAAGGAGGACCTCGTGCGCGCGGGGTTCACCGGCCTGGCGGCCCACGCCGGTCGTCCGGTCCCCGCGGTGCTCACGGCGTCGCTGGCCTACCTCGTGTGCCAGGCGGAGACCGCCATCTACTGCGGGCTGGGGATGACGGCCGGCGCGGCAGACATCGTGGAGCGCTTCGCGCCGGACGACGTGCGCGACGAGCTGGTGACCCGCCTGACGAGCGTCGACCCCGCGACGGCCTGGGAGGGCGGCATGTTCCTCACCGAGCGTCAGGGCGGCAGCGACGTGGGCGCCAACACGACCCGGGCCGTGCCCGACGGCGGCGAGTGGCGGCTGCACGGCGAGAAGCACTTCTGCTCGAACGTCGACGCCGAGGTGTTCATCGTGCTGGCCCGACCGGACGGCGCCCCGGCGGGCGCGAGAGGGCTCGCCACCTTCATCGTGCCGAGGCTGCGACCCGACGGCACCGCGAACGGGTTCCGGATCAAGCGGCTGAAGCCGAAGCTCGGGACCACGGGGGTGCCGACCGCCGAGGTGACCCTCGAGGGGGCGCAGGCCTGGATGGCGCGCCCGCCGACGGCTCGGACCGACGGCGGCGAGGCGTCGACTCGCGGGCTCAGCACGATGATGGAGATGGTCAACGGCAGCCGCTTCGGCGTCGCCGTGATGGGACTCGGCATCCACCGGCGCAGCTTTCTGGAGGCGGCGATCTACGCGTCGCGGCGCGAGCAGTGGGGCCAGCGGATCGACCGGTACCCACTGGTCCGGGAGACGCTGGTCGACCTGCTGGTGGGCCTCGAGGCGGCGGCGGCCCTGACCTACGAGTGCGCGGCGGCGACGCGCGGGCCCGTCGGGGAGGACGAGGGGCGACGGCTGCGCCGCATCCTGGTGCCGCTGGCCAAGGTCCGCGCCACCCGCGAGGCGATCGGTGCCGCCAGCCAGGCGCTCGAGGTGTTCGGCGGCAACGGGTACATGGAGGACTGGCCGATGGCCCGCCAGCTGCGCGACGCCCAGTGCCACACCATCTGGGAGGGGACCGAGAACATCTGCTGCCTCGACGTTCGCCGGGCGATGGGCACCGACGGCGCCCACGAGGCGCTCCTGGCCCGGGTCGATCGGGCGCTGCTCGGCGCCGATCCCGCGCCGGTCCTCGCGCCCGCGGTCGACGCGGTGGCGGGCACGCTGGTCGAGGCGCGCGAGGCGGTCGCGCACGTGATGAGCGCGCCGAACGACCTCCAGCTGCTCCACTGCCGCCGCCTCACCCACCTCCTCGCCGACCTGGCGGAGGGCGCGCTGCTCCTCGACGAGGCGACGTGGTCGCTGGCCCGCGACGACGCGCGCAAGGCGGTCGTGGCGCGGTGCTTCGCCCGGGCCCGTCTGGCGCCGCCGCGGGCGCGCGGCATCCTCGACGACGACCGGACCGTCGTCGACCTCTTCGAGCCGCTCACGCGCTACGGGCCGATCGAGCGCGCTGCCGCCGCGGCCGCGTGAGCCCGCGTTCGCCGGCGGCAGTCTGGCCGATCTCGGCGTCGCTGGTCCTCGCCCTCGACGACCGGCTCGGTCCGCCGATCGACGGCTACGTGAACGGGACGCAGACCTGGCTGACCGACGACGGCCCCGGCGGCGCCCGCCTGGAGTGGCGGCTGCACCCGGTGGCCGGCTACGAGCCGCCCCGGCACGTGTCGCACTACGACCTGTGGGACGTGGCGGTGACCGCGCTGCGCGCCGGCTCCCCCGCCGACGCGCTGCCGCTCGGCGGGACAGGTCGGGCCCTGTCGTCATTGTGGGACGGTCTCGAGTGCTTCCCCGCCGACGGCGAGGAGATCGAGCCGGCGGTGCTCGCGGCAGCGGCGCGCGACCGCCTCGGCACCGCGCCGGCGTCGGCGGGGCTGGTCGACCACGAGCGCATCGGCGACGAGTGGGAGCGATCGCGTCGGGCCACGTCGCTGGTCGGGATGCTGCTCGAGGAGCTGGGCCGGGGGCCGTGATGGACCGGGACGACCTCGCGCGCGCGATCTACGCGGTGTCGCACCTGACCGGTCAGTTCACGCTGCGGTCGGGCGCGACCAGCGACCAGTACTTCGACAAGTACCGCTTCGAGAGCGACCCGCCGCTGCTGGCCGCCGTCGCCGAGGCGCTCGCGCCCCTCGTGCCGCACGACACCGACGCGCTCGCGGGCCTCGAGCTCGGCGGCGTGCCGCTGGCGGTGCAGCTGTCTCAGGTCACGGGCCTCCCGGCCCTCTTCGTCCGCAAGGAGGCGAAGACCTACGGGACCTGCCGGCTCGCAGAGGGGGGCGAGGTGGTGGGTCGGCGCCTGACGGTCGTCGAGGACGTGGTGACCTCGGGCGGCCAGGTGGTGCGGTCGTGCTTCGACCTGCGGGACCGGGGCGCGGTCGTCGAGCACGCGCTCTGCGTCATCGACCGGGAAGCGGGTGGGGCGGCGGCGCTGGCGGCCATCGGGGTGGAGGGCCGTCCGCTCTTCACCATGAGCGAGCTGGAGGCGGCGCAGGGCTGACTCAGTCGGTCCGCCACGGCGGAGTGCGGGGCGGGTCGAAGTCGGCCGGCCGCACCTCGCCGGCGAGGGCGGCGAACGCGGTGTCGAGCCATCGGGCGCCGCCGGCCAGCGGCCACGGCAGGTTGTCGCGTCCGAAGAACCCGACCGCCTGGGTCTCGAGGGGATGGGCGCGCAGCGTGCCTCCAACCATCCGGCAGTGGAAGACGAGCGAGTAGAGCGGCAGGCGAGCGAACCCGAGGCGGAGCCCGTCGAACACGGCGATGAGCGACGCCGGCTCCACCTCGATGCCGGTCTCCTCGTACACCTCCTTCACCGCGACCTCCGAGGGGGAGTAGCCGACGTCCGCCCATCCGACGGGGTACAGCCACACCCCGGAGTCGGCGCGTTGGGTAAGGAGGATCTCGCCGGCGTCGTTGCCGACCACGGCCGCCACCGCCACCTTCGGGGTGACGTACCCGGCGACGCCCTCGCCGACGCTCGCCAGCCACTCCTCGTAGAGGGCATCGGCCGCGGCCTCCTGGCGCGCCGCGGCGCGGATGTCCGCCGCCACCTTCAGCACCTCCTGGAAGCGCTCGCGCTCGTAGAGGCTCTGCGTGAACCCGAGGCCGGTGCGCGCGATCCCCGACAGGGTCTCGGCCCAGCGGAGCAGGTCCACCGACGAGACCGCGTCGGGGTCGCTCACACGCGCACCCTAGCGAGGTGCGATCGGGCGCCAGCCGGCGCTACGGCTCGGCTCCGGTCGCCGCGTCCCGCAGCGCCGAGGCCTTCGCCAGGCCCCAGGCGAGCTGGAGCGGCCCGAGCCCCTCGTCGCCGAGATCGGCGAACGCGTGCGGGGCGAGGCCGTAGCGGTCCTCCGGGAGCGCGCGTTCCTCGAACTCGTCGCGCACCACCGCGGGAACGCCGATGGCGGCGAGCACGGCGGTGGGCTCACGAGCGGCGCCCCGGACGACCTCGAGCGGCGTGGCCCGCTGCGACGCGGGGTCGGTGGCCAGCAGCGTGCCGAGCTCACGGACGACACGACGCGTCGCTGCGTCGGCCGCCGCCACGAGCTGCTCGTCGACCCGGGACCGCTCGGGCCCGGCCATCGAGCCCCAGGCGTCGAGGATCCGCGCCGCGCGTGCGACCAGGTACGGGCCGAGCCGCGCCTCGACCCCGGCGGTGATCGCCGCCCCCGCGGCGCGCAGCCGGGCGAGGGCGGCGGCGCGGTCGTCGGTCAGGCCTCGAGCCCCACGCGCCGCAGCGCCTCCGCCGGCTCGAGGATCAGCCCGGTGACGAAGGGCCCGAAGTCGGCGTAGCGAGCCGACACCTCGTCGAAGCGCATCTCGTACACGATCTCCTTCAGCGCGGCGGGGTCGTCGGCGAGCAGCGTGACGCCCCACTCCCAGTCGTCGATCCCGGTGGAGCCGGTGATGAGCTGGAGCACCCGACCGGCGTAGCTGCGCCCGACTCGGGCGTGACCGCCCATCAGGCGCTTGCGGTCGGCGAAGTCGAGCCGGTACCAGTTGTCGGCGCCGTCCCGCCGCTTCGACATCGGGTAGAAGCAGAGCATCCGCTTGGCCGGGAGCCGGGGGTGGAGCCGCTGCTCGCGGTAGTGGTGGATGCGCTCCCGCCAGGCCGCCAGCCCCTCCTCGACCGCGGTCGGGTCGGTCAGGCCCTCCTCGGCGGCGAGCCGGGCCCGCTCGTCCTCCTCGGTGGCCGAGTACTCGGACAGCTCGGTGAGCGAGACGTACGACCAGCTCGGGGTGAGGGGCGCCCGCTGCAGGTCGTGCTCGAAGGCGGCGAGACGGGCCATGTCGGGGCCGAGCGCCATGACCCCGAGGTCGGCCTTGTGCCCGAGCACGACGAAGGTCAGCGCCTGGTGGGTGCCGTCGGCGGTGAGGCGGTCCAGCGCGTCGAGGACGTGCTTGGCGCCGCTCGGCTCGTCCTCGGCGCGGCGGGCGTCGACCCGGTAGAAGAGGTGGAGGACGCCCCAGCCCGACGACGCCTCGACCGGCTCGCCGCTCATGGCCCCGTCGTCGGGTGCTGCGCCATGCCGCGATGCTACGCGGCGCCTCGAGGCTGACCCTCCACGGCCTCGACGGCGACGAGCTGGAACGGGAAGTGACGCGCCATCACGGCGCGCACCTGGGCGTCGGCCTCCCAGCCCTCGCCGTCGACGAGCAGCCGGAAGAGGCGGCGCAAGAAGGCGCCCTCGACGAAGGCCCGCTGGATGCGGGGCGGCTCGGGCGCGACCACGTCGCGCATGATCGGCGGGCACACGAGCACGCGCTCCGCGACCGGGTCGGCGAGCACCGGGTCGCGGAACTCCTCGTCGAAGTCGCCGAACCAGCCGGCGGCCACCTCCTCGCGCACCCGCTGGTCGCGGCGGGCCGCGTCGAGGTACGGCTCCCGATCGAGGAACTGGACCTGGACGTCGGGCAGCGCGGCCTCGTACGGCGACCACTTGGCCAGGACGATCGAGCGGATGCGGCCTTCCTCCACGACCCCAGTGTGCACCCGAGACGGTCGGAGCGGTGACACCCGGGCCGGACGCGATCGGGGCGCCCCGTGCGGGGCGCCCCGGTCGTCGTGCTCGCCTGTTCGGCAGAAGATTAGAAGTCCATGTCCCCCATGCCGCCGCCGGGCATGGCCGGGGCCGCGGGCTTGTCCTCGGGCTTGTCGGCGACGACGGCCTCGGTGGTGAGGAACAGGGCCGCGATCGACGCCGCGTTCTGTAGCGCCGAGCGGGTGACCTTCGCGGCGTCGATGACGCCGGCCTTCCGCAAGTCCTCGTACTCGCCGGTGGCGGCGTTGAGCCCGTTGTCACCGGTGAGGTTCTTCACCTTCTCGACCACGACGCCGCCCTCGAACCCGGCGTTGACGGCGATCTGCTTGAGCGGCTCCTCGAGGGCCCGGGCCACCTCGCGGGCGCCCGTGGCCTCGTCACCGTCGAGCTTCTTGGCCGCCTCGAGCACCTTGGTCTGGGCCCGCAGCAGCGCCACCCCGCCGCCGGCCACGACGCCCTCCTCGACGGCGGCCTTCGTGGTCTGGACCGCGTCCTCGATGCGGTGCTTCTTCTCCTTGAGCTCGACCTCGGTGGCTGCGCCGACCTTGATGATCGCGACCCCGCCCGACAGCTTGGCGAGCCGCTCCTGGAGCTTCTCGCGGTCGTAGTCGGAGTCGGTGTTCTCGATCTCCTGCTTGATCTGGTTGATGCGGCCCTGCACGTCGGCCTTGCTGCCGCCGCCCTCGACGATCGTGGTCTCGTCCTTGGTGACGACGATCTTGCGGGCCTTGCCGAGCAGGTCGACGCCGATGTTCTCGAGCTTCAGGCCGACCTCCTCGGAGACCACCTGACCGCCGGTGAGGATCGCCATGTCCTGGAGCATGGCCTTGCGGCGCTCACCGAAGCCGGGGGCCTTCACCGCCACCGACTTGAACGTGCCCCGGATCTTGTTCACGACCAGGGTGGCGAGGGCCTCGCCCTCGACGTCCTCGGCGACGATGGCCAGCGGCTTGCCGCCCTGCATGACCTTCTCGAGGACGGGCAGCAGGTCCTTCACCGCCGAGATCTTCGAGGAGACCAGGAGCAGGTAGGCGTCGTCGAGGACAGCCTCCATGCGCTCGGGGTCGGTCACGAAGTACGGGGAGATGTAGCCCTTGTCGAAGCGCATGCCCTCGACGAGGTCCAGCTCCATCCCGAAGGTCTGCGACTCCTCGACGGTGATCACGCCGTCGGTGCCGACCTTCTCGAGGGCCTCGGCGATCATCGAGCCGATCTCGGCGTCGGCGGCCGAGATGGCGGCGACGTTGGCGATCTGGGCCTTGTCGGTCTCCACCTTCTGGGACGACGACGCGATGGCGTCCACCGCGGTACCCACCGCCGACTCGATGCCCCGCTTGAGGACCATCGGGTTGGCGCCGGCGGCCACGTTGCGCAGCCCCTCCCGCACCAGCGCCCAGGCCAGGACCGTCGCGGTCGTCGTGCCGTCGCCGGCCACGTCGTCGGTCTTCTTGGCCACTTCCTTCACCAGCTCGGCCCCGATCTTCTCGTACGGGTCCTCGAGCTCGATCTCCTTGGCGATGGAGACACCGTCGTTGGTGATCGTCGGGGCGCCCCACTTCTTCTCCAGGACGACGTTGCGCCCCTTCGGCCCCAGGGTGACCCGGACGGCGTCGGCGAGCTTGTTCATCCCGGCCTCGAGCGCACGGCGGGCATTCTCGGCGTAGGCGATTTGCTTGGGCATCTGGCTTCCCCTTGCGGGTCGGGGTCGAGTTTCGAACGTTGGCACTCGGCGTGTGCGAGTGCTAACAGAATTCTGGCACTCAGCGCCCGAGAGTGCAAATGCCGGGCCCGGCCCTGGCCCGGGCGGGGCGCCCTACGCTGCGCCCGTGGCCGAGATGCACGACGCCACCGAGGAGTACCTCGAGACCATCCTCGAGATCGAGGAGGAGGGGGTCACCCCGATCCGGGCCCGGATCGTCGAGCGCCTCGGCCTGTCCGCCGCCGCGGTGTCCGAGCAGGTGAACCGGCTCGTCGAGCACGGCTACGCCGAGCTCCTCGACGACCGCAGCCTGCGGCTCACGGCCCGGGGCCGGGCCCTCGCGACCTCGATCGTGCGGCGGCACCGGCTGGCCGAGCGGCTCCTCGTGGACGTGATCGGCCTCGAGTGGGAGAAGGTCCACCGGGAGGCCGACCGGTGGGAGCACGCCATCTCGGCCGACGTGGAGCAGAAGCTGGTCGAGCTGCTCGGCGACCCCGCCACGTGCCCGCACGGCAACCCGATCCCCGGCTCGGCGCATCGGGTCGACACCGGCCCCACGGTGCCGCTGGCGCTGGCGCCGGCCGGGCCGGTGCTGGTGGCGCGGATCAGCGAGAAGATCGAGCTCGACGACCGGGCCCTGCGGCTGCTCGCGGCGGCGCGGCTCGTGCCGGGGTCCCAGGCGTCGGTGCTCGGGAGCGGCGCCGAGGGGACCCGGGTCCGCAGCGACGCCGGCGAGGCGACGGTCCCGGCCGACGTGGCCCGCCTGACCTTCGTCGTCCCCCTCGAGTAGGTCAGACGCCGGCGGCGACGAGCACGAGGTCCGTGAACAGCCCGAGCGCCAGGCCGACGAACAGGCCCCACATGACGTGTCGGGGGTCGTGCTCGAGCCGGAAGGCGACGCTCAGCAGCTGGACGATCACGTAGAGGATGGACCCGGCCGCCAGGGCCAGGAAGGCGACCTCGAGCTCGGTGCTCGTCACGCTCTGGCCGATCAGGGTGCCGACGAAGGTGGGCCCACCGCCGAGCAGGCCCAGCCACCCGAGGAACCCCCAGCTCGGCCGGTCCGCCTCGGCCGCCAGCGGCGCGACGATGCCGAAGCCCTCGGTGGCGTTGTGGAGCCCGAAGCCGATGACGAGCAGGACGGCCAGGCTGACCTTGTTGGCCGCCGCCGACTGCCCGATGGCGAGGCCCTCGGCGAGGTTGTGCAGGCCGATCCCCGCCGCGATGAACACGACGAGCCGCCGGGTCGCCGACCGGGGGTCGGCCGGCGAGCCGACCGGCGCGGCGACGGCGTCGAGCCTGGCGGCGCCGGGCCCCGGGGGCGGGACCACCCGGCGACGGCTCAGGCGCCGCTCGTAGTAGACGAGGCCGAGCAGCCCGAGCCCGAAGGCGGCGACGAACAGGGCCGACCGGAGGACGACGTCGCCCCACGCGCCGTCTCGCACCGCGGTCTGGACCGGGTCGAATCCGTTGTGCACGGTCTCGACGAGGAGGAACACGAGCACGCCGGCCGCGCCGGCGTTGAGGAGGGCCCGGAGCATGGGCGGCAGGGCCCGGACCCGGCCGACCGGCAGCCCGAGGAAGATCGTGACGCCGGCTAGGGCGCCGAGGAGGGTGATCTCGCCGGTGGACATGGCCCCGCTCCGTTGCCGCTGGCGGCGAACGGGCCGCCCTCGGAGGTAAGGGCAACCTTACCTACGGTGGTGAGGGCGGGTCAACCGCCGGCGACGGCGGGCACGATGCTCACCACGGTCCCCTCCGGCACCGGGGTGGCGACGCCGTCGAGGAAGCGGATGTCCTCGTCGGCGACGAACACGTTCACGAACCGGCGCAGGCCACCACCGTCGTCGAAGAGGCGCTCCTCGAAGCCGGGGTGGGCGGCGTCGAGGGCCTGGAGGACGGCGCCGACGGTGGCGCCGGCCACGGCGACCTCCGAGGCACCGCCGGTCAGGGACCGCAGCTGGGTGGGGACCCGGACTGTCACCGGCACGCTCAGGCCTCCGCGGCGGCGCCCGGGAAGGCGGCCCGGAAGGCCGCGAGGGTGGGCTCGATCGTCGCCGCGGGGCCGACCTCGCCGCTCACCGCATCGAGCGTCTTGAGGCCGTGCCCGGTCACGTAGACGACAACCCGCTCGTCGCGCCGCACCACGCCGTCGTCGGCGAGGCGCCGCAGCGAGGCGATGGTCACGCCCGCGGCCGTCTCGCCGAAGATCCCCTCCGTGCGGGCGAGGAGGCGGATCCCGGCCCGAACCTCGTCGTCGCTGACCGCCGTCAGCGCGCCGCCGGTGCGGCGCACGGTGTCGAGGGCGTAGTACCCGTCGGCCGGGTCGCCGATGGCGAGCGACTTGGCGATGGTGTTCGGCTTCTGCGGGCGGATGGCGTCGCTGCCCTCGGCGAAGGCGGTGGCGACGGGCGAGCAGCCGGCCGCCTGCGCTCCCGAGATCCGCACCGCGGCCTCCTCGAGCAGCCCCACCCGGACCAGGTCCTCGAACCCGCGGTGCACCTTCGTGAGCAGCGAGCCGCTGGCCACCGGGACCACGACGTGGTCGGGCGCCTGCCAGCCGAGCTGCTCGGCGGTCTCGAAGGCGAGCGTCCGCGACCCCTCGGCGTAGAAGGGGCGGACGTTGACGTTCACGAACGCCCACGGCTGCTCGGCCGCGAGCTCGGCGCAGAGGCGGTTCACGTCGTCGTAGCTGCCGTCGACCGCGACGAGGTTCGTGCCGTACACGGCGGTGGTGACGATCTTCGCCGGCTCGAGGTCGGCGGGAACGAACACGTAGCTCGGCAGGCCGACCCGGGCCGCGGCCGACGCCACCGCGTTGGCGAGGTTGCCAGTCGAGGCGCAGGCGATCGTCTTCAACCCGAACTCGAGCGCCTTCGCCACCGCGACGGCCACGACCCGGTCCTTGAACGAGTTGGTGGGGTTGCGCGTGTCGTCCTTCACCCACACCTCGCCGAGCCCGAGCTCGGCGGCGAGCCGGTCGGCCCGCAGCAGCGGCGTGCAGCCGACGGGGATCCCGCCGGGGGGCTCGTCGACCGGCAGGAGGCCGGCGTACCGCCAGATGGTGGGCGGCCCGGCGGCGATCGAGGCCCGGGTCACCGCGCCGGCGACGGCGTCCTCGTCGTAGGCGACCTCGAGCGGGCCGAAGCACCACTCGCAGGCGTAGCGGGGCGAGACGTCGTAGGCGCGGCCGCACTCACGACATCGCAGGGCGTGGACGAAGGCCATGGTTCCTCCCTCTCCGGTGGCCGAGGCCACCTTCTCGACGCGCTCTTCGAGCGCCTCGAGCGGAGGAACCGCTCTTCGGCTGCTCATCGTCAGGCATTGGCACCTGGCTACGGTCCGGGTGGATCGCAACTGGTTGCCGCGGCGTCAACGGGCCTGTCCCTCGGCCGCTCTTGATGAGCGCGTGCTGACCGGA